>JALYSX010000406.1 GCA_030854585.1 Vulcanimicrobiota bacterium | reverse complement strand
CCGCCGGCGTGCAGTTCTCGCTTGCAGATGCGGCCGCGCGCGCGTTCGGCGCGGAGCCCGGCACCAGCCTTTGGAACGGCGAGCCCCAGGCGGCCATCGCCGCGACCGTCGTCTTGGATGCCATCGGCGGCCCCGCGATCGGCCTGGTCCACGACATCGCCGCGCGCTTCGCCGCCGTTCGCGCAGGACTCTACATGAAGCGGGAACTGACGGCGGATCTGCGCGCTGAGATCTTCCCGCGCTTTCGCAACGAACTCGGTACGTTCGCGCACGCCGTCGCCGCCCGCGTCGCGCACGTGTACGACGATCTGGCCAAAGCCCTGGCAGACGGCGCGCTGCATGCGCGCGATACGCGGCTCGGCAGTATCGATCGCGCCCTCGCCGCACTCACCGCCGGCGATGTGTCGGCGCGCGAAGCGGCGTTGCTCGAGCGAAGAACGGCGGTCGAAGGCGCCGCCGGTCGCGTCCGCGCCACCGTCGATGAGTTCCTCGCGCACGACGACGAGATCGGTCCGGCCGATCCGGGCGCGCGTGCGGTTCGCGCCGCGCACGCCGACCCAGCGCTCGACCAAGCGATGTACGATAAGGGGCTACGCCCGGAGCGCTGGCGGGTCGCGGTGCTCGGGGCGCTTCGACGGGGCAAGTCTTCGCTGATTAACGCCTTTGCCGGCAAGACGGTGCTCGACGACGACGTCGCGGGCAGCGCGGTCTTTCCGATCCACGTGCGCTACGGCGATCGGGATCAGGCCTTCGCACTGGGTGACGACGCGCATTGGAACGAGATCCCGGTCGACCAGACGGTTGCGGCGGCTGCGACCGCGCCCGTTCTGCGCCTGACGCCCTGGAAACATCCGCACGAACTCGTGCTGGTGCATGCGCCCGCCTTCGATTCGGGCGAAGCGCATGCCGAAGACGTCGACATGGTGGTCGCCGCCAAATCGAGCGCGGTCCTCTGTCTCTTCTCGCGACAGCTCTCGGATCGGGAACTCGCGCTCTACGAACGCGTCGGCGAACTCGGCAAGCCGATGCTCTTCGCCCACACGATCGCCGATAACGAGACACCGGCCGAGCGCAAGAACGTGCTCGATCTCGCCAAGACCTATCTCCGCGAGCGGAACATTCCGGCCGAGCGTACGTTCGCGGTCTCCGCGCACGAGTATCTGCGTGCGCTCAAAGCCGGTCGGGCGCCCGAGGCCTGGAACGAACTCGGCGCGATCGTCTCGACCCTCGAAGGGCAGGCCGAGACCCATATGGCGCGGCTGGCCCGGCTGGCGAGAACCGCCGCCAAGCCCATAGCCGAACCGATCGTGAAAAGCAAGCCGCCGAGCGGCGGATTCTTCACCAGACTTTTCGGCTTAAAGTAGCCCCTGTGAAGGGCGGCCGGCGCGGCCTCGTCGAAGCCGATTTGCAGCCCCTATGGAGGTCCACCCCCTGTCTCGCTTCACGTTAGGTCCCGCGCATCTGGCGCTCGGCGACGGCACGTCCGTCATCGGACGCATCGCTATCGAGCGCGGTCGCATCGCCGACATTCTCCCCGCCGACGGTCCGAGCGACCGGAGCCTGCCCGAAGGGACCATCGTCGCCCCAGGGTTGATCGACGTCCACACCAACGGCGCCGGCGAGTTCCTCTTCAATCGCGATCAAGGCAACGCCGTGCCGGTCGCTGCCGCCGAGTACGCGCGCATGGGCGCGACCGCATTCGTCGCCTCGGTGATGACCGCTCCCTGGGAGTCGATGCTCCATGCGGCAAGCGATATCGCCGAAGCCGCACACGAACTCCAGGAGAACGGCGGGCGCGGTGCGCGCTGCATCGGGATCCATTTCGAGGGACCGTTCCTGGCGCCCAAGTTCCGCCGCGTCCACCGCAACGAATGGATCGTTCCGGCGAGCGCCGCCCGCGCGCGCGAGATGGTCGATGCCTGCAAGGGCACGTTGCTGATGGTCACGCTCGCGCCCGAGGTCGACGGCGCGACCGATGCCGCTCGCGTTTTCATCGAGAACGGCGTGACCTGTTCGGCCGGCCATACCTCGGCACGCTATCGCGAAGGCATGCTCGCGATCGGCCTCGGCTATCGCTCGCTCACGCACGCGTTCAATGGGATGCCGTCGCTCGACCATCGCGACCCGTCGATTCTGCTCGCGTTCGTCCAAGATCCGCGCACGCTCGTGCAAGTGATCTGCGACGGTCAGCACGTCGCGCCGGTGATGGTAGATCTGCTCCATCGCACGCTTGG
>JALYSX010000380.1 GCA_030854585.1 Vulcanimicrobiota bacterium | reverse complement strand
TCCAAGAGCGCCGCGCGGTTATACGTACAGAGTTGAATAGTCGCTCGGGTTGTGGCCACTAGTGCGGCAACCCGTCGGGACCATAGTCGAGCAACTCATCCATGGGCCGCGGATCGCGCACGGCCGGCGCTTGTTTTGCCAGCCGCATCAGGTCGTCAACAAGGCTAACCTTCGAGATGCCGGGGGTCGTGGCTTCCGGCTTGGCCGCGCCCGGGTCGCTACTACTCGAATCCATACCCGCATATACGCCGCGTCGAGACCGCTGGCATCCATTCGGACCTGGAGACGCCAGCTCGCCTGCCGAAGACTGCTCTATGGCGGTGGATTTTACGGTGGTCCTTGAGGTGCCGCCCGAGCCGGGGTTCGCGTCGCTCGTGCGTGGGCTCGTGCTCGATGCGGCCGTGCGGGCCGGGATCGCTCCCGAGCGGCACGAGGCGCTTGCCGAGGCGGCAGCGCTTGGATGCGACACGATCATCGCCGAGGCGATGGCCGAGTCGCGGTCGCCGATCAAGATCACCGCGCGCGGGACCGCCGACTCGCTCACGATCGCGCTGTTGGAGCGCGGCCTGCCGCTCGACGATGCGACCGCCGCGCGCGATCCGCGATGGGGTGAGCTCTTGGAAATCGTCGACACCTGCGGCTGGCACGCGCACGGCACCGGCGGCAGCGAACTGCGCTTGACGGTGGCCGCGGCACCGCGTGAATCCGGCGATGCAGCGCACGAGGGCATCGACCCGCACGATTCGCATGAAGAGCCGCCGACGGCGGCCGTCTCGCCCCATACATATACGTACCGCGCCTTCGAGCCGCGCGACGCCGGCGCGGTGGTACGGATGTTCTATCGGACGTACGGCTATCAGTATACGCCGACGCTGTTCTATTCGCCCGAGCGCTTGATCGCAGCGAATGCGGCCGGCATGTTCCACTCCTTCGTCGCCGAAGCCGATGATGGCGAGATCGCCGCGCACTATGCGATCCGACCCGACAATGCAGCGACGGGCGAAGGGTGTGCGGCCGTCGTGCTTCCCGAGCACCGCGGGCACGACGTCATCACGCAGGCGCGTGCTAGCGCCGAAGGCGGCGCGCGCGCGATCGGCCTCCAAGGCTACTACACGGAGCCCGTGACGACGCATCCGTTCACGCAGAAGGCGAGCGAACACTTCGGCGCGACCATCTGCGCGATCGTCCTCGGCGCGAGCCCGAGCGGTGTACGCCCGTCGCATATGAACGTCACGATCCTCAACCAACGCCAGAGCCTGACGTTCTATGCCAAGCTCTTGCAAGAAGCACCCACCCGCATCGTCCACGTTCCGACGCGACATCGCGAGATCGTCGCCGATCGTTATGCCAAGCTCGGCGCAACGGTCGAGATGCGCGACGGTGCGGCACCGCACGGCCGTGGCGCGTTCTCCGTAACCTACAATCGCGGCAAAGATACCGGAACGATCCGCGTCTCAAAGGTCGGGTCGGAGACGGCGACCGTCGTGCGCCAAGCCGCGTCCGATCTCTCCGCAGTACAGCACGTCAAAGCGATCTTCGCCCAGCTTCCGGTCGTCGATCCCGGCACGCCGGCTCTCGCCCAGGCGCTCGAGGCGGACGGATTCTTCTTCGGCGGCATCCAGCCACTCGTACTCGACGACGGCCGCGACGCGCTCCTGATGCAGCGGCTCCTCGTGCCGCTCGACGCGAGCAAGCTTAGCATCGCGAGCGACGACGGCAAAGCGCTCCTCGCCTACATCGAGGCGGAACGGGCGCGCGTCCGACAATCGTCGTGAAGGTCGGCGAAAACGACCGCGCCGAACCTTAGCCGGGATGAAATACGCGTCGGCAGAGAGCCCGTTCTTGCGCGCCTGCCGGCGCGAAGCCGTCCCGCACACGCCCGTCTGGCTGATGCGGCAAGCCGGGCGCTACCTGCCCGAGTATCGGAGCATTCGCGAGAAGCTGACGTTCCTCGAACTTTGCATGCGTTCCGAGGTCGCCGCCGAGGTGACCGCGGGGACGGTCCGACGCTTGGGCGTCGACGCGGCGATCGTCTTCGCCGACATCCTGCTCCCGCTGGTGCCGATGGGCCTCGGGCTGAGCTATGAGAAGGGCGACGGCCCGCGCATCGCCTCGCCGATCCGCCACGACGCCGACGTCGCCAAGCTCCCGAAGGTCGATGTCGAGGCAACGCTTTCGTATGTCGGCGAAACGATCCGGCTGACGCGCGCCGACCTGGGCACCGCGACCCCGATCATCGGCTTCGCCGGTGCGCCGTTCACGGTGGCCTCGTACGCGATCGAAGGCGGGTCGTCGCGCAACTACACGCACGTCAAGACGATGATGTATCGCGATCCCAAGACGTGGGATGCGCTGATGCACTACGTCGTCGATATGACGGTCGACTATCTGAACATGCAGATCGAAGCCGGCGCCGACGCGGTGCAGCTCTTCGACAGCTGGGTCGGCTGCCTTTCACCGTCGGACTACGTCACCTACGTGCAACCGCACGTCACGCGGCTGGTCTCGCGGGTGCGCCCGGGGACGCCGCTGATCCTGTTCGGAACGTCGACGGAGAGCCTACTCGAGCCGATGCGCGACACCGGTGCGGGCGTGATCGGCTTCGATTGGCGCGTGGATCTCGCCTCGACGTGGGCGCGCGTGGGTCACGACACGGCGATTCAGGGCAACCTGGACCCGGTCGCGCTCTTCGCCGACCGTGCGTACGTCGTCGATGAGACGCGCAAGGTCATGGATGCGGCCGCCAGTCGGCCCGGACACATCTTCAATCTCGGTCACGGCATCTTGCCGGAGACGCCGGTCGACAACGTCCTCGCGCTCGTCGACGCGGTCCACACCTACGAGCGGAAGTAGACGAACGGTGAGCGACGCCTTCGATGCGATCGTTCTGCTCGGCTTCGGCGGGCCATGTTCGCCCGAGGAAGTGCGCCCCTTTCTCGATCGCATCTTGGTCGGACGTCCGGTACCGCCCGCGCGCTACGAAGCGGTCGTCAATAACTATCGAGAGATCGGCGGCTCGTCGCCGTACAACGCACGCACCGAGAGCCAGGCCGTCGCACTGCGCAACGCCCTGCACGCGCGCGGCATCGCGACTCCGGTGCTGATCTCGTATCGCAATACGGCGCCGTTCAATCGCGACACGATCGACGAGCTCATCACCGCAGGCGCAAAGCGCGTGCTCGGCGTTCCGCTTACCGTCTTCAGCGGCGAGGAGAGCAACGAGCGTTATATCCGAGATTTCGACCACGCACTCGCCGAGGCGGGACCGGACGCGCCGACGGTTGCGTATCTCGAGCCGTTCTTCGAGGATCCCGCATTCGTCCGCGCGCACGCAGAATCGATCCGCGAAGCGCTCGCGCTCCTCGGGTTCGAGTCGTTCGATGACGTTCGGGTGATCTTCACGGCGCACAGCATTCCGACCGCAACGCCCGGAACGTACGCCGCCGATTTCGAGCTCTCGTCTCGCCTCGTGGCCGAAGAACTCGGTCTGCCCGATTGGGGTACCGCCTATCAGAGCCGGAGCGGGAGCCCGCAGACGCCGTGGTTCGGCCCGGACGTGCGCGACGAAGTCCGCGCGCTCCCGGAGGCCGGCGTCAACGCCGCGCTGCTGGTGGCGATCGGCTTTCTCTGCGATCACGTCGAGGTGCTCTACGATCTCGACATCGACGCCGGCGGCATCGGCTACGAAGTCGGCGTGCGGACCATCCGCGCCGAGACGATGAACGACCGGCCCGCATTCATCGCCATGCTCGCCGATCATATCGCCAAAGCTCTGCGATGAAGCGCGTCGCGATCCTCGGTGGCGGCATCGCCGGGCTTTCGGCGGCATACTACCTACGCGAAGCGGCACGCGAGCGCGATCTGCCGATCGAGATCGTTCTCCTCGAACGCTCGGCACGGGTCGGAGGGACGATCGAGACGGCGCGCGACGGCGAGAACATCCTCGAACTCGGCCCGGATTCGCTCGTCACCACCAAGCCGTGGGCGATGGACCTGATCCGCGCACTCGGGCTCGAAGGCGAGACGATCGGCGTCACGCCAGGCGGCTATGCGGGCGTGCTACGCGGAAAGCATGTCGTGCCGCTCAACCAAGGCTTCCGGTTCTTCGCGCCCACGTCGCTTCGGTCGCTCGCCACGAGCGGACTGCTCAGTTGGTCGGGCCTGCTACGCGCCGCGCGCGAGCCGTTCGTGCCGCGACGCCGGAGCGAGACCGACGAGAGTCTCGCCTCGTTCGTCGCGCGTCGACTCGGCCACGAAGTCCTGGATCGGCTCGCGCAACCGCTGATCGGCGGCGTCTATTCGGGAGATCCCGCGACGCTGAGCATGCGTGCCACGATGCCGCAGTTCGTCGACTACGAACGCAAGTACGGCAGCCTTGTCCGCGCGATGCGCGCGACGCCCGCGCCGAAACGCGGCACCATCTTCACGACGCTCACGGGCGGCCTCGGCGCGTTGACCTCCGCGCTCGAACGGAGCCTCGGCGACATCGTCCGCGAGAACGTCGAGGTGGAGAGCGCGACCTACGATGCGGTAGGCGCATGGAGCCTCGCTTGTGCGGGGGGCGAGAAGGTTCGGGCGGACGCGATGATCTGCGCTTTGCCGGCGTATGCCGCGGCGAAGGTCTTGGCCGCGCAGCACGCGCAGCTCGCGCAGGCGATCGGTGCTATCCGCTATCACTCCATCGCCACCGTCACGCTCGCGTTCGATCGCGAGCCGACGGCGATCCCGTCGACCTGCTACGGCTTCGTCGTCCCGTTTGCGGAGCAGCGCTCGATCACCGCATGCACGGTCGTCTCGCGCAAGTACGCTGGTCGCGCGCCGGCTGGAACCACGCTCGTCCGCGCCTTCATCGGCGGCGCACTACAGCCGGCGAAGTTCACGCTCGACGATGAGGCGATGCTCGCCGCCGTGTTGGTCGACGTCAACGAACTCCTCGGCATCGAAGTCGCGCCGAAATCGGTCCACATCAAGCGCTGGGAGCGTACCCTGCCAGAATACCGCGTCGGCCACGTCGCACTGGTCGACTCACTCGAACGCAGCGCCGCCGAGATTCCGAACTTTGCGCTTGCCGGCGCTGCCTACCGCGGGAGCGGCATCCCCGACACGATCAAGACGGGCAAACACGCGGCCGAAAAGACCGTCGAGATGCTCGGTTAGCCGCCGGTTGACGTACCGCGACAGAACGGCGTATCCGGATCGGCGGTGAAGGACTTGTACAACTCTTTCGTCGCCGCCTCGTCGCCCGTTGCGGCGATCTTCACGCCGAGCAGTTTGGCTTCGGCCTTCGCCTTGAACGTGACCAGGAAGGTGGTCTGCGTGCACGTCGTCACGCCCATCGAGCCGGAACCGGTCATTCCGGTCGAGAGGATCAGTTCGACGTAGGCGCCGATGCCGCTGTCGAATGCGGACTTCGTCGCATCGACGATCTTCTTCCCGAGCGACGTCTTAGCTAACGCTCCCGCGGCCTTCTCCGCAAACGATTGCGGTGCGCCGTGCGCGATCTCCGAGAGCTCGTGCAAAACGTCTGCGGGGCCGGTCTTCAGCTCGACCTTGGGCATCGCGATCGCGGCGACGAACCCAGTCGGGATGAGACTGGTCGACATGCTGTCATCGACGGCGCTCGTCTGCTGGGGTGACCCGTCTTCGCTGA
The DNA here is from genome assembly GCA_030854585.1 of Vulcanimicrobiota bacterium. GTDB lineage: Bacteria > Vulcanimicrobiota > Vulcanimicrobiia > Vulcanimicrobiales > Vulcanimicrobiaceae > JALYSX01. Next base: position 387 of record JALYSX010000380.1, on the reverse strand, counting down.
CGGCGCCGGAACCGACCGATATGCCCTGCGATCCGCTGTACTGTGCGTGGAACTTTCCGTGCGCGATGGTCGAGCTCGTGAGCCCGGGGCGGATGAAGAACGATTCGGTGATGCAGAGCGTGAACGGGAGGCCGCCGATGACGAGCGGCGTCTCGAACGCACACGGAAGTTCGACGACGCTGTCGCTCGGATCGAGCCCGTAAACGCCTTTCGATTTCTTGGCCGCCGACCACGCGAAGTTCACCAGTCCCGACATGTTATCGTTGACGAGCTTCATGCTCTCCATGCTGCCGTCCACGATCTTCATGTCGCCGGTCGTCTGGAAGTTGGTCACGAAGCCATCGCCGTTCAGCGAGAGCTTCACGTCCGAGACTTCGCGCTCGAGGT
>JALYSX010000376.1 GCA_030854585.1 Vulcanimicrobiota bacterium | reverse complement strand
GCGTGACGATGGCGTCGACCGTCGCGAACGGAACCGCGGGCGCATTCGCGACCGGCGCGCTCCGGTGCGGTGCAATCGCGATCGCCGTGATCAACAGGACCGCGGCCGCCGCGATCGGCAGGCCGATCACGAGTCTCTGCTTGTGCGTGAGCACGAAGAAGTAGCGGACAAGCACGCCGGCGACCGCGATCGCGGCCAGCACCAGCCAGCCGTTGGCGTTCTGATATGTCATCGGGTAGTGGTTGCTGATCATGATGAAGAGCACGGGCAACGTCAGGTACGTGTTGTGCACGGAGCGGATCTTGCCGAGTTGGCCGGGGCGCGGATCGGGCTCTTGACCGGTCCGGATCTGTGCGAGCATCTTCTTCTGACCCGGGATGATCACGAAGAAGACGTTGGCGACCATGATCGTACCGATGATCGAGCCGACGTGGATGTAGGCCGCACGCGCCCCGAAGATATGGAAGAGCCCCCAATCGGCGGCGAGCAAGAAGATGGAGATCGCGATCGCGAGCACGCGCGGATTGCTGCCGAGAAGACGGCAGAGGCCGTCATAAATGAGCCAGCCGAGGATCAGCGACGCGATGCTGATCGTGATCGCGCTCGCCGGCGTGAGCGCCAGCACGCTCCTGTCGATCAGGAACGTGTCCGCACCGACCCAGTAGACGAGCGCGAGCATCGCCATGCCCGAGATCCATGTCGAGTAGGCTTCCCACTTGAACCAGTGCAGGTGCTCGGTGAGTGGCTCGTTCTTGGGGCCGGTCAGATATTTCTGATTGTGGTAGAAGCCGCCGCCGTGGACGCTCCAGAGTTCCCCGCCTACGCCGTTGGCCGCGTCCGTCGCGTCGACGGGCTTGACCAGATGGTTGTCGAGCCAGATGAAAAAGAACGACGCGCCGATCCACGAGATGCCGGCGACGAAGTGGAACCAGCGGACCAGCAGGTTGAGCCAATCCAGGGCGTAGGGGAGCATCGGCTATTGGACCTCTACGGCGTCGATCAGGCGAAGGTGCGCGATCTTGCCGATCTCGCGCAGAGCGGCGGCGATCTCGGTCGAGCGGTCGTTGCCGGCGCGTGCTTGGAGGGCGGCGAGGATCGAGACGGTATCGTGCTCGCGCGCGCTGATGACGAACGGAAACGCGAAGCGCTCGCGATAGGCGCCGTTGAGGGCGTCGAAACGGGCGAGTTGCTCGGCGGAGAGCTTGTCGAGTCCGGCCGAAGCCTGCTCGTCGGTCGAGGCGGCCGTCAAGCGACCTTCGCGAGCGATGCGACCGGCCAGATCCGGATGCGCAACGATCAGGGCGACCTTGCGGTCGTCCGGGGCTGCATCGAGCACGGCGAGCATGGCCGCGTGCATGGCATCGACGCCGGCGAACGGGCGGCGATCCCACGCCGTTTCGGCGATCCACGGCGAGTGTTCGAACGCAAAGCCGACCGCCGCGACGAATGCGCCGCGGTCGGCCGCGTTAAGCTGCTCGATCGTCATCCCGCGCAATTCGCGGCGGCGCACAGGTTTTCCGCCGCGTTACGGCTGAATCTCGGCGCAACTGCTGGAGGAATGCCGTGCATCTTACCGCGCTCGACTGGGTCATCATCGTCGTCTCGGTCCTCGTCATGTTCGTGCCGGCCATCATGCTGGCCAGACGCGCGGGCAAGAACACCTCCGAGTTCTTCGCCGCCGGCCGCCAAGCGCCGTGGTGGCTGATCGGCGTCTCGCTGGTGGCGACCACCTTCAGCACCGACACGCCGAACCTAGTGACCAACATCGTCCGTCAGAACGGCGTGAGCGGCAACTGGGTCTGGTGGGCGTTTCTGCTGATCGGGATCGCGACGGTGTTCTTCTACGCACGCCTGTGGCGGCGGAGCGGCGTGCTCACGGACCTCGAGTTCTACGAACTACGCTACTCCGGCACGGAAGCCAAGGTGGTGCGGGGATTTCGCGCCGTTTACTTGGGCCTCGTCTTCAATTGCATCATTCTCGGAACGGTCTGCCTGGCGGCCGTCAAGATCGCCAACGTGCTCTTCGGTGCGCCCGAATGGATGACGTTGCTGGTCGTCTCGATCTTCCCGGTGATCTTCGCTTCGATGTCCGGCCTGTGGGGCG
>JALYSX010000140.1 GCA_030854585.1 Vulcanimicrobiota bacterium | reverse complement strand
GCGGGACCCGTCGTGCCCTCGCACCGCGATTGACCGTTGGCGTCACACGGACAACGACTTCCGCCAGCGGTCGGACGCAAGAGAGACGGGAGCGAGCACGTCCTAGCTCGCTCCCGCATGGTCCCTCGCAGGATCCGTCGCGCCCATTCGCCGCCGCGCCTATCGCCACCGCCCGCCTCGCCGCACGCGAATCGAGCCAATTCGACCCGAACGACCCGATCTGCTAAGCTTATGCCTCCTACCGTACAGAAGGGCGAGGCAGTATCACGGTCCGCGAATCAGGCACGATCGAGGGTCTTCGCCAACAACTTGCGACAACGCAAGCGACCGTCGATGCCCTGATGAAGGGCTTTCTCACCACGGATTTTCCAGCCGTTGAAGGACTGGTATTTGACGTGCTCTACCAGCCGGCGGCCGCAATCGAGCAACTCGGCGGCGATTGGTACGATGTCTTTACGTTGCCCGACGGCCGAATCGCCTTTTCACTTGGCGACGTGTGTGGACGTGGGCTCGGCTCAGCCGTGAAGATGGGACAGGCGAAACAGGCGGTCAAAGTCGCCGCGTCGCTGCAGATCAACGACCCCATGCCGATTGCCGTGCTGGATCAAACGAACAAGGTAATCTTCCTCAACAACAACCACGTCGAATTCACCACCGCAATCTACGGCGTGATCGATATGGCGCAGCGCAAGGTTACGTACGCCTCTGCCGGTCACCATCCGCCGATCTTGGCCCAAGCCGGCGAACTGCCACGTATCATGCCAAATCACGGTTTTCCGCTTGGGGTAGAGGTCAACTTGCCCGACCTCATTCGCGAGCACGAATTCATTTTCGAGCCAGGAATGCTGCTGGTGTTGTACACGGACGGACTCATCGAGTCTAGTCACGACGCCGAAAAAGGCGAGGTTCGATTGCTCGCCGCCGCGGCGGCAGCCGTAAATGGCAAGGTCCCGAACCCGGCAAAATTCATCGTCGAGCACGTGCTGCAAGAAGCACACCAACACCCTGACGATGTCGCCGTACTGACGATCTCGTTCAAAGAACGGCCTCTGCATCGCGCGCCGGCGTTTTGAGGTTATACGTAGACGTGAACACCCCGGATATCGATCGAATGCTTGCGGTAGAGGGGATTGCCACTCAGCCCTCGCCGATTCGCCGCGCTCAGCACGGTGAGACGGGTGTTGTCTCGTTCCATGATCCGTCACCCACCTCAGACGACGCCGCCCATCATCTCGTCGACAACCTCTTCGCGCGCGACCATCGGCCGATCCCCGGCCTCTCCTACGCAATCACATACAAGCTCGCCGAGGGGCGTTCCGGCGGCGATATCGTCGACGTGTACCATTTCGATAACGACGCCGTCGCGTTTTCAGTCGCCGACATCGCCGGCAAGGGCACGCGAGCTGCCGTCCAGGCCGCGCTGATCAAGTACAGCCTGCGCGCGTACGCCTCGCAAGGGCTCGCGCCCGAAAAGGTGATGCGGTCCCTAGACCGGCTCTATCTTGAGAACAACGCGTTCGAGAACACGGAATCGTTCGCGAGCGTCTTTCTCGGGATGCTCGATCCGTCACGCCGCTATTTGACGTACTCCTCAGCGGCGCACGAACCGGTGTTCGTTGTGCATCCAGACGGGCAGGTCGTGCGGTTGCGCGTCACGGCCCCGCTCATCGGCGTATTCGACGATCAACATCATATGTTCAAACAGGCGGTCGTGGAAGTCCGAGAGGGTTCGCTGATCGTCGCAACGACCGACGGTGTCACCGAAGCACACACCGAAGACGTCGAGCTGTTCGGGATGGAGCGCCTCATCCGCGACGTGATGATGCACCGCCTGGCATCCGAGGACGACATCGCCCAGGCGCTGCTCGTCGCGGTGGAAAAGTTCAGCGGGAGCAAGCGCCGCGACGATATCGCTATCATGGTCGCGCGCGTTCACTGATTGCGGTCAACGTTCGTCAGCACGCCGCGATCTGGCGACCATCCGGGTCCGAGCGACGAACTGGCAGCACGACGCTCACGTACGCGCCGCGTTCGGGGCGATTTCCCGTCTCCATTGCGACCGCGAACGCGCGTACCATTGCGAGCCCACGACCACTCTCGGCATTGAGGTCGTTCAATTCACTGCGTGGTGTACCGCGGCGAAACCCAGGGCCTTCGTCTGTGACGAGCAGCGTCGGCTCGCGCCCATGCCAGTTCAGATGGAACGACACCGGCCCGCGGGCGTAGCGGACGACGTTGCCTAACAGCTCGCCAAAGATCATCTCAGCAGCCGACACA
>JALYSX010000351.1 GCA_030854585.1 Vulcanimicrobiota bacterium | reverse complement strand
CCCAAGCACGTCGCGATCATCATGGACGGCAACCGTCGGTGGGCGCGCAAGCGTGGCTTGCCCGCGATCGAAGGCCATCGTCGCGGCATCATCGCCCTGCGCGAGGTGCTGCAAGCCGCCAAAGACGAAGGCGTCGCGCACCTGACCGTCTACGGGTTCTCGACCGAGAACTGGTCGCGCGAGAAGAGCGAGATTTCGCTGCTCTTCGAACTCTGCATCTTCTTCGCGCGTAGCGAATTGGCCGAATTGCAGCGTAACAACGTCCGCGTCCGCATCCTGGGCGCGTGGGAAGAGCTCCCCGATCGTTCGCGCGAAGCGCTGCGTTCGTTGCAGACCGCGACCGACGCCAACACCGGCGTACAGTTGAACCTGGCGGTGAACTACAGCTCGCGTTTGGAACTCGAACGAGCCGTGCAGGCGATCGCGCGCGACGTCGCGGCGGGAACGCTGGATCCGAAAGACGTCGACGAATCGAAGATCGCCTCGTATCTCTTCACCGCGGATCTGCCCGATCCGGATCTATTGATCCGTCCCGGCGGCGAGCATCGGCTCTCGAATTTTTTGCTCTATCAAGCGGCCTACACCGAACTCGTGATGTCCGACATCTATTGGCCGGACTTCGGTCGCGAAGATTTCGGCCGCGCGGTCGGCGAGTTCCGGAGCCGGCTCCGCCGGTTCGGGACGTGAGCGGAGAGGTCGCCAACCCCGCGCTCGAGGGCGTGCGCGGCAATCCGATCACCGCGCGGCGCGTCATCGTCGGGCTGCTCCTGGCGGTCTTCGGCCTTTCGACGCTGGCGATTCCGTGGTTCTTCTATCTGCTGCTGCTCGTGATCGGGCTCTCGTGTATCTACGAGTTGAACGCCCTCTGTTCGATGAAGGGACAGCCGCTCGAATACCCGATCGCGGTCTTCGGTGTCGGCGCCTATATCGTGCTTGCCGCGCTCGGTCTGCTCCACAAGTGGGAGGGCGCGCTGCTGGCCGGAATCGTGATCGCGACGTTCTGGATCGGCATGTACGGCGAACAGATGGGCTACTTCGCCCGGACCGCCTACACGTTGCTCGCGGTGCTCTACATCGGCAAGTCGCTGACCTACTTCGTCTTCATCCGCGAGCTTGCGGGCACCGGGCTCTGGCTAGCGTTGATGGCGATCGTGCTGATCGCGATGACCGACGTGCTCGGCATGGTGGTCGGAACCTTGATCGGCCGCCACCGGCTGACGCGCATCTCGCCGAAAAAGACGGTCGAAGGTTCGGTCGGTTCGTTGGTCCTGGTCGCCGGACTCGGCGCATTGATCGCGCTCTATCCCGAAGTGCATCTCGCGATCTGGCAGGGCGCGTTGCTCGGTCTCCTGACGGCGATCGCGGCGCAGGCCGGCGACCTGGTCGAGTCGGCGCTCAAGCGCGACGCCGGCGTGAAAGATACCGGCACGGTTATCCAAGGGCACGGTGGCGTGCTCGATCGGTTCGACTCGTATCTCTTCGGCGGCATGGCGTTCTTCGGTGCGTTACATCTACTCGGGGTGCTGGCGGTCCAATGAGTCGCCGGCGCGTCGCCATCCTCGGTTCCACGGGGTCGATCGGCACGCAAGCGCTCGACCTGATCGCGCGCCATCCCGATCGCTTTGAAGTCGTCGGCCTAGCCGCCGGCCGTAACGTCGCGCTGTTGCGTGAGCAGGTCGCTTCGTTCAAACCCGCGATCGCGACCGATGCGAGCGACGGTCCGGATGGGCTGCGTCGCGTCGCGCTCGAGACGAGCGCCGACATCGTGCTGGCCGCGACCGACGGGTTCGTGGCGTTCGACGCGGTCTTCGCCGCGGTCGAGCGCGGCATAGACATCGCCGTCGCCAACAAAGAACTGATCGTCGCCGCCGGCGAGTTGCTGGTCGCAAGCGCCATGCGCAGTGGATCGCACCTGATGCCGGTCGATAGCGAGCACAGCGCGATCTTCCAATGCCTGGTCGGCGAGGACCATGCCCGAGTCGCGCAGATCGTGCTGACCGCCTCGGGCGGCCCGTTCTTGCGTCGCTCGGTCGAAGAGATCGCCGCCGCGACGCTCGACCAGGCGCTCGCCCACCCGACCTGGCAGATGGGCACCAAGAATACGGTCGATTCTGCAAGC
>JALYSX010000293.1 GCA_030854585.1 Vulcanimicrobiota bacterium | reverse complement strand
ATCACCTGACCGTACCGCTGGTCTATGCGGGCCTGGTGGTGATCTCGTCGTGCGCGGCGTTCTTCATGGGCGGGCAATCGTCGTCGATCCCGTTTCTGCTCGGCAAGTCGGCCGACTATAACAACTTTGGGATTAGTGCGCTCCCGACCACGATCGTGATCGATGCCAACGGCGTCGTACGCGCCCGTTGGATCGGCGGCATCGAACCCGCACGTCTGGCCTCCGACGTCGCCTCGGCGCTGGCCGGAAAGAACGCCGAGTTCCTGACGCCCGAGCAGAAGAAACTCGACTCGATGCTCGCGGTCGCGCAGTTCTCGTTCACCGGCGCGCCCGCGCAGATCGCGGCGACCGTGACGAAGGCGAACAAACGGCTCGACGACGTCGGCACGTATCTCGGAAAGCTCGACGGACTTCCGACGCCGCGCTACGACTACGAGCGCACGCTCAACGCGGAGGGCAAGCTCGAACTAGCCGTCGCCCAGGCGCAGACCAAGATCGCTAAGACGGCCAAGCAGAAGGACGCCGCCGCGAAGGCGCTGGCGCCGGCATACGGCGATACGAACCGCTTCGCAGACGCAGCAGCCGTCTACAAGGGACTGCTCGCGCAGCATCCTCAAGATCCCAAGCTCGTCGGCCTGGTGACGCGTTCGTACTACCGCCTGCACGACTATCCGATGATGGCGGCGAGCTCCGCTCAATGGACGAAGCTCGCGCCGAACAGCGTGGATGCGTGGGATAACGCGGGCCTCGCGCAAGAGCGCGCCGGCAACTTCGCCGCCGCCGTTGCGCCCTACGAAAAGGCGGTTGCCTTGCTGAAGAAGGAAGCCGCGAAAGCACCGATCGGAAAGGATGGCGAAGCGGTGACGTACGTCGCCGACGAGTCGCTCGACCTCGCCGACGTCTACGTCGCGCTCGGCGACGCCAAGAACGCCGCGCGCGTCTTCGCTTCGGCGAAGTCGTACGCGGATCGGATTCCGCCGACCGGACGCTACAAGGCGATGATCGCGCGCGTTCCGGAACGCACGACCGAGGGCATGGCCGCCGTCGCGATGGCGCACGGCGCCGGCACAAATCTGAGCCTGACCAAGTGGACGGGCGCGGATCTACCCGGCAGCGTGAGGAGCACGCTGAAGTATCGCTTGGTGGTGGTCGGTGCGCCGAACCAGCAGGTCGCGCTTTCGGCCAAAGGCGTCAAGGCGGGTTGGGTCGCGTCGTTCTGCGCGGACGGCCTCTGCTCGCCCGGCGGCGTGAAGGCGACGCTCCCCGGAATCGGCGTCAAGACCTACGAGTTCCAACTCGTGCCGCCGAAGAACGGCGAAGCGCCCGGCAACGTCAGCGTCCTCGCCGACGGTGCAAGCGCGATCGCGGTTCCGGTCTAGCGAGGGCCAATCTGGGGGCAAGCCGCCGCATCCGAGAAAGGCTCTTGACCGGGCCCCCGGCTTGGGGTACAAGGACTAGGACCCCGAACGGCCAATCCAGGTCCGTTCCCCGTTCCGAGTTAGCTCAGTTGGTAGAGCAGCTGACTGTTAATCAGCGGGTCGCTGGTTCGAGTCCAGCACTCGGAGGGTTTTTCGCCGAATCTTTGATTCGGAGAAGCGAGAAGAAGGCTTCGTCGCAAGACGGGGCTCTTTCTTTTGCGGCGAGGTTCTCCAGTTCAGCGGAATGCGCGCCAGGCAAGCGAAGGCACGCCGTACGAAGGGAGGTGCCTGATGAGTCTTCGCACGATCGTCCTCGTCTGCGCCGCGGCCGGCATACCGTTGGCGCTGCTCGTGCTCGCACTGCCGATCACGTGGGGATACGGCGGTTACAACTTCCACAAGTTTGATACCAACGCGCGAGTATATTTTTCCGACCCTTCCGGCCCGGCATACGCTGCCGGGTTGCGTGTGGGGCAGCAAGTCTTGGCCAACACGGGCGATGAGTACGTCCAAGAAGATGCCGGACCGGTCGGAACGGTTGTTCGCGAGCATGTCGTCGACGCGAAAGCGAACATGCGTGTCATCAGCTTCGCGTTCGTGCCGTTCCCCGGAGCACTTGGCGTCCAGCAGCGCGTGAACAAGATCGTCAATACGCTGACGGCGCTAGGTGCGTTCATCGTAGCGATTCTCGTATTGCTGCGTGCACGTAACGAGCGGGTCGGAACGCGTGCGGCCCTAGTACTGTTCTTTTCGGGTGCCGCGGCTCTCGCGCTAGGTGGAGCGCTCGTCTGCGGCAACGCGTGGTGCGCAGAATGGTTAAACAAACTTTTTCCGGCGACACTCAGCTCCGCGGCGTATTGGTCCGCGCTCTCGCTGCTCGCTATCTACCCGTCCCCTGGAACGAGATTCCGGATGCTGATCTCGTGGTTCGGTGCCGCGCAACTTGCCGCCGCTCTCTTGGGGATCTACGGGTTCTTCAGGTTTATCGCGGGCGATTCGGTCGGTCCCTTAGAGCGCGCACTGCGCGATGTTACGTTTGGTAAGCCAGGCGAAGTCCTGTCCTTGGTGTTCGCGCTTGCCTTGGTTGCCGCGATTCTCAATGCCTTTGCAAGCGCACGCCGCGAAGACGCCGCACCGGTGCGCTGGCTCGGCGGCATGTGGTTGGTTTCAACTGCTTTTGCCGTCGCTCCGGCTGTTGAGGGGCTGGCGGGCGGAACGATTCTTCAAACACACTTCGGCGACTTTGTGAATGCGGCGTCGGCTTGGTTCATCGCCTTCGGCGTGGCGTACCCGGTTTTGCGGCACCGATTGGTGGATCTCAACATCCTCGTCTCGCGCGCCACGGTCTTCACGCTCGTTTCGATGATCATCGTCGCGATCTTCGTTGGCGCGGAGTGGGGAATTGCCAAACTTTTCGAACAGTCGTTCGGGCTTTCGCGTGATAAAAGCGGTTTAGCGGCGCAGCTGCTGACGTTGGTCATCGTATTGGTCCTGGGCATGTCCGCTCGATCGATTCACGGTTTCGTCGAAGAACGCCTGACGAAGGCGTTCTTTCGCAAGCGTCTGCAGGGCCTAGCCGAAATCGAGCGCGTCGCGCGCGAAGCAGACGCAGCGACCGATGCGCCCGAACTCATGCAACTCGCCGTGCAGACCGTAAAGCATGCTCTCGCCCCGCTCGGCGTGGCGTACTATCTGCACCGCGGGGATCGGTACGAACGCTGTGCAAATGCGGAAGCCGCACATTTTCCTCCGGTCTATCGCTTCAACGAAGGCGTGCCCTTGCGGTTACGCCGCTGGCAAGAGGCGTTCGAAGTCGCCGACGACTCCGCCGAGCGCTTGCACATGCTCTTCGTGCCGATGACCGTGCGTGGCGATCTCATCGGATTCTTGTGTTGCGGCCCAAAAGTTGATCGAACCCCGTATCTCGAGGACGAGACGAGAGCGCTTTCGCTGCTGACACATCACACGGCGATCGCTACGGCACTTCTGCCGCGCTCCGCGCCGGAGTTGACGGTTGGGCTCGCGCTAGCCCCGATGTAAGGCGGACTGCTGGAGGTTCTCATCGACAGGAGCTCCTCCGGTGCGCGAGAAGGCACTCGTGCGACTGGAGGGTTCTAGATGACTCGGGTTCTTCGTGCGTTTCCGTTATTATTCGTCGCGCTGTTGGTGCTGCTCGCGGCGGCGCCGGCCCAGACGCCCGCTCGCCCGCAGTTGGCGGACCCGGTGACGCTCTCCAGCAAGGGCGGGGTGCTCGAAGTGGTCTTGACCGCGCACCAGGGCCACGCGCGATTCGACACGGTTGCGAAGCCCGTCGAGAACATGCTGGTGTTCGCATACCACGTGCTACGCGGTACGGCTTCGGACGGCCAGCTCTCGGGCGATGATCTCTATCCCGCGCCGACGTTGCAAGTCTATCCCGGGCAGACCCTGATCGTGCATATGAACGACGCGATGACGGGCCTCACCATCCGCGATTACTACAATCCGGCCTACACGCCGAAGGGCAAGAGCATTCCGCTCTATCCGTCAGCGCTGACGTCTTCCCCGATCAACCTCCACGTCCACGGCCTCCACGTTTCGCCGCGCGGCAACGGCGACAACGTCTTGCTCGATATCCCGCCGGACCTCTCGAACACCTACACGTATCACGTGCCCACCGATATGCCGCAAGGCGCGTACTGGTACCACAGCCACCTTCACACGCTGACCACATCGCAGACCTATTACGGTCTGGCCGGACTGCTCGAGATCGGCCGCGTCGATGGAAATATTCCGGTGGTGACCGCCAGACATATCCCGATCCGGAACATGATCCTGCAGTACAACGACGTGTTCGATCGGGTGGGAGGGCTCGCGCAGCTCACCAACATCAACTGGCCTCAATACGTCAGTACGCTCACCCCGCCGACCGGAACGCAACTCGCCGACGGCACCTATCGGCCGTCGCTCGCTCCGGTGAACTTCGCGCAGTCGGCGCCCGGAACGAAGTACGCTACCGTGTGGTATGCAGGCTCCCTCTCGATCGGAAATATGCGCGGGATGTTCCAGTTCATCCCGAGCAACTTGCAGAGCTTTACGGCGTCCGGCGGTCGAACGACCGACGACGTCCCGGCGGATCCATCCCTTCCGGACGCGCAGCGCGATCTGCAGTTCACGGTCAACGGCCAGTTCCAGCCGATCGTCAAGAGCAAGGCCGGACAGACCGAGATCTGGGTACTCGAGAATATCAGCGACTTCGCGTATATGAATATCCGCCTGACGGAGACCGCGACCGGTCGCCATCCGAAGATCGCGATGGTGGGAGAAGACGGGAACCCATTTCCGGCAGTTCATTTCCCGCCGAGCCACGGTGGCACCGAACTGCTCATTCCACCGGCGAGCCGCGACGCGATCGCGGTGACGATGCCCGCCAGCGGCGACCTGGTGTTGGACCTGCCGCCGATGGGTCGGGGAGCCAAGACGAAGACCGCGCCGGGCATCCTCTACACGAGCAACGGAACCGCCCACGCACCTGCGGTGCTGGGAAACCTCAGCGTTCTGCCGAGCGCCATGAGCTACGCGGACGGATTCTTCGTGTTCCCGACCCAAGAACTGTTGCGGGCTGAGACGTCCGACGGCCGAGGCGAAGCGACGGCGTTTACCGAGGGTCAGCCGTTGCATGCGTACACCTCGTTCGTGGATCTCTCCCACGTCAAGCCGGACGTGAAGCGGACGCTCCTCATCAACGGCGGATTTTTGAACGACCACGCAAATCCGAACGATCCCAAGGCGTTCGTCTATGCGTTCGATGGGAATGCGTTTCCGTACATCCCGCTCATCCAACCGCGCCTCGGTTCGGTCGAAGAGTGGACGTTCGTCAATCACAACAACGACGAACACCCGATCCACGTGCACGTGAACGATTTCCAGGTCATCAAGTATCACGATCCGACGACCGGTCTCACGACCGGCCCGGATATGTGGGGCGACGACAACGTCAACGTACCGGCGCCGACGTTGGGAGCAGAAGAGGCCGTCGTCGCTCCGGGATTGCTGACGATGCGGACCAAGTTCGCCGACTACACCGGGCTGTTCGTCTTGCACTGTCACCGCCTCAACCACGAAGACAACGGCCTGATGGCGCTCATCAACGTCATCCCTGCGGCATCCACCTACGGCGTCGTCGTCCCAGGATCGTCGGGCCACCCGGCCCAGGTGAAGGTGTATGATGGGGACGGCGATCGACTCGTGAGCACGGTCACACCGTTTCCGGGCTACTACGGGACGCCTAGCGTCGCCATGGGCGATATCGAAGGCGACGGCGTGCTCGACTTGATCGTCGGTACGGGGAAAGGCGCGAGCCCGCTCGTCGCCGTGTACTCCGGCCAGGCTCGTAACGGGACGCCCGCCTTCCACACCGAGGTCGCGCGCTTCGCGCCGTTCGCATCCGGCGAGCGCGGGGGCGTCTCGGTAGCGGCCACCCAGATCGACGGGAGCAGCGCGGATAACATCATCGTCGCGTCGGGTGCGGGCGCAGCGGATCGGATCAACGTCTATAGTTCGGAGCTTCCGTCGACGCTCGGCGCCGCCCCCGCCGTGTTCACGTCGTTCGATCCGTATCCGAACGAGCGCACCGGCGTGAGTGTGGCCGCTGGAATGGTCGATGTCATGTCGGGCCGCTACAGCATCGTCACGGCTCCCGGTCCCGGCAGTTCCGCGGTCGTAAAAGTCTTCAAGATCTGGCTCCTCACGCAGATCCCGCCGATGCCCGGTCATACGATGGAGATGAGCGTGCACACCGGACCGCGCACGCCCGTGATGACCGCGTCTTTCGCCCCTTTCGGAAAAGCGTATACGGGCGGCATCTCGCTTGCCGTAGGATGGCTAGCGGGCTCGCTCGGTGGTGCGCAGAGCATCGTCGTCGGTCAGCTCGACGGCGGCACCGTCAAGGTGTTCTCGAACGGCGATGCGATGCGCGGCGCGCCGATGCTGTATCTGCGTGATCCGCAGACGCATGACTTCGGCGTCGGCTTTGACGCGATCGCGAGTTTCAGACCTTTCGGTAGCGTCTCCGGCGTGCGGGTTGGCACCACCGCGACCACGTCGGGAGCCGACCTTCTAGTGAGCGGTGCGCCGGTCGACGGCAGGACCGTTCGGGTCGTCAAGTACGGCCTCGCGCGCCCCGGAACCAAGGCGACGATGCTCGAAGCAAAGCGGCTTCACGGTGTCGCTTCGGCAAGCGGTTCCGTACCTGGTCCGATCGGAGGAAATTAGCGATGATGGAATCGAGCGACGCGCAGAAGAGCGGAACGGAAGTGGTCGTCACGCAGATCAAACCCGGCTGCGAAGCCGTCTATCGCGAGGTCGCCGATCGCTTCATCAAGGCCCAGGCGACGTTTCCGGGCTATCTCGGTTCGTTCATCCAGCCGCCGATCACCCCGGAGGCGGGCTGGACGACGGTACTCCGATTCGATACAGGCGAACACCTCGACGCTTGGATGGAGTCGCCGCAGCGGGCCGCGCTCCTGAACGAGAGCGCCCATCTGGTGTTGGGCTTCGAAGCGAAGCGCCTCGACACGTCCTTCCCCGGCTGGGTGCCGGCCGATCCCACCACCGGGAAATCGCCCAGCATCTGGAAGACGGCGGCGTTGGTGTTGCTGACGCTCTTTCCGGTCGTGATGCTCGAACTCCGATTCCTCAACCCGCTCCTCTCGCCGCTCCATCCGGCGCTCGCGACGTTCATCGGCAACGGCGTGAGCGTGCTGCTCACCACCTGGCCGTTGATGCCGCTAGCGATCCGCGCGTTCCGGCCGTGGCTCTTTCCGGAAAACCACCCACGCGAACTCGTGCGCGTCATGCCGCTCTTCTTAGTCGGCGGCTACGCGATCGAGATCCTGGCTCTTTGGCGCCTGTTGTAACCGCGCGAAGATGCGGTCTTCACCGAACGGCAGCGCGGTGAAGCGCACGCCGGTCGCGGCCCGCAACGCGTTGCCGATGGCCGGTGCGATCGGGTTGATGGTGTTCTCGGCGATCGATTTCGATCCGAGTGGTCCGACCGTATCGTAGGTATCGGCGAAGAACACTTCGGTCACCGGCGCGTCGGCGAAGGCCGGGATACGATAGTTGCGCAGCGATGGGTTGACGACCGCGCCGTGCGCGTCGTGGACCATCTTCTCTTGGAGCGCGAAACCGATCCCCTGGACGACTCCGCCGATCACCTGGCCCCGCAGTTGATTGGGATTGATGACCACGCCCGCGTCCACGGCCTGAGCGTTGAACAGGATGCGGATCTCGCCGGTCACGCGATGCACCGCCAGGCGCACGCCGTAGGCGATGAACGCGACCGTGCGCGGCGATCCGTATGCCTTGCGGAAGGCCGCGAGTTCGACGCCGCTCTTCTCGGCCATGACGCGCAGTTCGACGAGCGTCACGCGGCGCTCGCCGCAGACGACCGCCGTGTCCTCCAAGCGGCACTCGTCCGGGTCCGCGCCGGTCGCACGCGCGGCGAACGCGAGGATAGTCTCGCGGAGCGCGCGTGCAGCGTATTCGACCGCTTTGGTCGGCACCATCATGCCGACGCTGGCAAACGTTCCACTATCGTAGGGCGTCTTGTCGGTGTCGGCGTTGAGCAGGCTGACGCGCGTGGTCGAGCATCCCATGATCTGCGCGACCACCTGCTGCTGGACGGTCACCAGACCGTTGCCGATCTCGACCGATCCGACCGTGAAATGGTAGTCGCCGTTTGGGAGCAACTCCACGACTGCGCCCGAGCGCTGTTCCGTCGGTGGGACGCAGTCGAGCATCGAGAGCGCGGTGCCGCTACCCTCGAGCCAGTCGGCGCCTTCGGGTTTCGGTAATCCGCGCCCGCTCGCGAGCGCCTTTTCGATCGCATCGATGCATTGATCCAAGCCGTAACTGCCCATCGTGAGATCCGAGACCTCGGGCAGAACGGACTCCATCTTGTCGTGCGGCCCGATGACGTTCTTCCGACGCATCTCGGTCGGATCGATGGCCAGGAGAGCGGCCAGTTCGTCGAGCGCCGACTCGATCGCAAAGGTCGGTTGGGTCGTGCCGTAGCCACGGAAGCCGCCACCGCACTGAAGATTGGTGTAGACGGCGTACCCGTCACCCTTCTTGTTGGGACATCGATAGATCGCCCACGGTCCCGACATCCCGTTGGCGAGCGTCTCGCCGCCATGGTTACCATACGCTCCGGTATTCGAGACGATCCGGAACTGCATCGCGGTCAGCGTCCCATCGTTCTTGGCCCCGAGCTTGACGTGGATCTTCATCGGGTGACGGGTGGTCGCGCCGATGAACTGCTCTTCGCGAGTGAACTCCCACTTGACGGGGCGCCCCGTCTTGATCGTCGCGAGCAGCGGTAGATCTTCGCTCAGCATGTCCTGCTTGCCGCCGAAACCTCCGCCCACGCGTTCGGTGTACACGTGCAGATCGGCCGCCAGGATCCCGAAGAGATAGCAGAGCTTGCCCTTCACGGTGAACGGCCCCTGAACGCTGGTGCGCACGTGCAGGCGTCCGTCCTCGCTGCGCCAGGTGATCGATTGCATCGTTTCCAGATGAACGTGCTGCTGACGCGACGTCTCGTACGTGTCCTCGTAGACGGCATCCGCTTCCGCAAAACCGGCCGCGACGCTTCCGACCTCACCGTGCAGTTCGAGAAAGATGTTCTTCTCGGGATGCAGGATGTGAGAATCGCCGCCCTTATCGTGAAGGACCGGAGCACCCGGCGCCATGGCTTCTTCGGGATCGAAGACGGCCGGAAGCAGTTCGTACTCGACTTTGAGCCGTCGGCAGCCCTCCTCGGCGGCCCCTTCCGACTCGGCCACGACCGCGGCGATGCGCTGCCCGACGAAGCGGGCGACGTTATCGAGCATGTAGGTATCGTCCGGATCGACGCGATTGTCTTCGTGGATCGCGGTCGAATAGAGGCGCCGCGGAACGTCTTCCCAGGTGAAGACGTCGACCACGCCCGGTACGCTCATCGCTTCGGAGCGATCAATCGAGAGGATCTTCGCGTGCGCGTGGGGCGAACGCAAGACCTTGAGGTGAAGAAGCCCCTCCATCGGCGCGACGTCGCCGGTGTACCGCGCTTCGCCGGTGACGATATCTTCGGCGAACGGGTTGGGAACGCTCGTTCCGGTGGATTTCCCGGCGACGTCGCACGCTACGTTCTTGACGCCGTCGAACGCATCCCGGATCGAACCGTAGCCGGTGCAGCGGCAGAGATTCCCCTTGAGCGCACGCGGGAGATCCGTCTTCTGTTCGTCGGTGAGTGCGGCGCCGGTCATGATCATGCCGGCCGCGCAATAGCCGCACTGAAAGCTCTGCGCGTCGAGAAAGGCGCGCTGCATCGGATGCAGTTCGCCGTTCTTGGCGAGGCCCTCGA
>JALYSX010000253.1 GCA_030854585.1 Vulcanimicrobiota bacterium | reverse complement strand
GCGTCGCGTTGCTTGCCGATGAAGAACTCCATCCGGCCTTCGACCCGACTGCGTTCGGGATCGTCAGGGGCCAGCAGGCCAAGAGCGTCGCCGACGCCGCCGATTCGCCCGACCATCTGACCGAGGTCGCGCTTTCGGATGCGCTCTACCCGCTCGGCGACCCGCAGCGGCGGTTCGCAACTGCCGCGTCCGTCGGATCGGTCGGACTCGACGACGTCAAAGCGTGGTTCGCGGGAGCGTACCGTCCCGACATGACGACCATCGTCGTCATCGGCGATACGACGCCCGCTAAGGCGCGCGCCGTGATTGAGAAGTACTTCGGAGGCTGGACTGCGACCGGACCCAAACCGAACGTCTATCCCGCGCCGGTCGCGGCGAATGCTCCAGGCGCCGTCTCCGTTCCGGCAACGGGTCGCGTGCAGTCGTCCGTCCAGATGGTCGAGACGATCGGGCTGCTGCGCAACGATCCGGACTGGGCGAACCTCCAAGTCGCCAACACGGCGTTGACCGGCGGCTTCTACTCTTCGCTGCTCTACCACGATCTGCGCGAAGTGCACGGCTACGTGTACAACGTGTCGAGCGCGGTGGCGGCCGGTAAGGTACGCTCGACGTTCGACCTGAGCTACGGCTCGGATCCGAAGAACGTGTTGCCGGCGGCCGATCAGATCGTCGCGAACCTGACCGCCCTGCAGACGGCCCCGCTCAATGCGGACCGCTTGTTGCGCTCGAAGGCGCTGCTGATGGGCGAACTGCCGATCCGCGAGGCGAGCTACGACGGCGTCGCGAGCATGTTCCTCAACTACGCCGGACGCGGACTTCCGCTCGATCAAAATCTGATCGACGCGCGCCGCGAGCTCGTCGCAAGCCAGGCCTCGGTGCAGAAGGCGATGACGAAGTGGATCCGGCCCAAGGGCTTCGTCCGGATCGTCACCGGCCCCGGGCCTCAGTAACCGAGATGGGCGTGGCCGGTATCGGGTTCGATTTCGACCACACTCTCGGGATCGATAACAAGCTCGAGCGGATCGCCTTCTTGCGTCTGTTGGAGCGCGTGCTTACCGACGGCGGGCGCGCGCTCGGGACGCTCGCCGAGGAGAGCGATCGGATCGACGAAATCCTCGTCAGGCAGCGCGCGGGCTCGTGGTCGATCTCGGTCGCGGTCCTACGCTTCGTCTCCGAGCGTGGGGTCGCACCGGATGGCACCTACGTGGACGCGTACGTCGAGATGTGTCTGGAGATGGTGGACGACGTGGTCGTTCCACTGCCCGGAGCGCGCGAGATGCTCGCCGCGCTGCGCGCACGCGGCACGCCGGTCGCGCTGCTCACCAACGGCTGGAATCCGCTACAGACCGCCAAGGCGCGGCGCGTGGGGTTCGAGGGCCCAATCCTTGCCAGCGCCGACATCGGCTTCCAGAAGCCGGACGCGCGCGCCTTTGCCGCGCTCGCAAGCGCGCTCGATCTACCGCGCGAGCGGGTCTGGTACGTCGGCGACGATCCCGCGATCGATAGCGCGGGCGCACTCGCCGCCGGACTGCGGTCCGTCTGGCTCGACGCCGAAGGCCGCGCGTATCCTACCGATCTTCCCGCTCCGACCCGTCGCATCACCGAACTTACGGAGTTGCTCGAGCTATGATCCATGCCATCGTTATGATCGCCGCCATGAACCGTGCTCCGAGCGCATACGAGGCCAAGCTGGTCGCGCTCGCGCAACGGATGACCGACGATGGGTTTCGCGAGAACCCGACCTATGCGACCGACTCCGGCATCCATCTCTACGACGATAAGCTCGCCGACTATTCCACGCACGCGCAGGCCGCCTCGTTTGCGACCTTGCGCAAGTTCCGTAACGTACTCGCCGCGCTGCAACCGCCGGCTAGCGCGAGCGTTCACGAGAAGGTCGATTATCTGCTGCTACGTGCGAATATCGAGAGTTCGTGGTGGCAGACGACCGTGCTCCGCTCGGTCCAACGCAACCCGACCGTCTACGAAGGCGAATGTACGAACGGCATCTTCTCACTGATCAAGAAAAAGTTCACTAGCGACGAGGTCCGTCTTCGCGACGCGATCGCGCGCATGAACGCCTGCTCGCACGTGCTCGCCGACGGCAAGACGAACCTGACCGAGACGGTTCCAGAGTTCGCGCAGATCGCCTCCGAAGATATCGCTTACGGCGACGCGCTCTACACCAGTAGCCTGGATACTCTCGCCGCCGGCGCCACACCCAAGACCCGCACCGATCTGAAGGTCGCGCAGAAGAAGGTGCTGGCTGCGCTACACGCCTTCAAGACCTGGCTCGATACCAACGCCAAGAAGTTCCACGGTTCGTTCGCGGTCGGCAAGCAACAGTACGAATGGTACCTGCGCCACGCGCTCCTGCTGCCGTACGGCAGCCAGACGATCGACCAGATCGGCACGTCGGAACTCGCCCGCGATCGCGCGCTCGAGCAGTGGGAGATCGCGCGCGACGCGCACGAGCCGAAGGGCGAGCCGCAACCCGCCTTCACCTCGAAGGCCGCGTTCCTGAAGTTCTACGAGACGAAGACCAAGACGCTCATCGCGTTCGTGAAATCGCACGACCTGGTGACGATCCCGCCCTATCTCGGCGCGTTCCACATCGTCGAAGTCCCGAAGGCGCTCGCCTCCACCTATCCGGGCGGCTTCATGAATCCGCCGGGCGCGTTCGACAAAGATCCCGAAGGCTTCTATTTCGTCCCGGACTACGATCCGAAGAACATCAGCTTCTTCGCCGCGCAGGCGCGCGTCGCGGTGATGCCGGTGCTCGGGCACGAAGGCATCCCCGGGCACTTCTTGCAGTTCAGCGAGGCCTACCACAATCCGGACCTGATCCGCCACATTCAGGGCGACGAGGTCTTCGCGGAGGGCTGGGCGTTCTACAACGAAGAGCTGCTGATGCGCGAAGGGCTGTACGATAGGGATCCGGCCTCCCGCCAGGCCGTGCTCCACCTGATGCGCCACCGCGCCACCCGGGTCGGCGTGGATGTGGGCTTGGCGACCGGCGAGATGAGCCTGCCTGCGGCGATCGCCTACTTCAAGGCCAACGCCGGAATCGACGATGCGACCGCCAAGGGCGAGGCCGTCCGGTTCGCGATGTATCCCGGCCAGGCAATCGACTACCTCATCGGAAAGATGCAGATCGAGACCCTCCTGGGCCTGGTCGCGGATCGCGAAGGGAAGAGTTTCGCTCTGCGCAGGTTCCACGACCGACTGCTCTCGTACGGGACGGTCCCATATTCGACCGTTCGTTGGGAGTGGCTGAACGACGCCACCTGGATCGATCCCGCGCTCGAGACGATGGCCCCGCAATCATTCTGAGGAAGACCGATGCCCAAGATCACCGGCGGCCAACTCAATAGCCGAAAACTGAAGTCCCCCAAGGGCACCAACGTGCGTCCAACCCCGGGCCGCGTCAAGGAATCGCTGTTCTCTATTCTGGCGCCGCGGATCGAGGGAGCCGCCTTCCTGGATCTGTTCTCGGGCACCGGCGCGATCGGCTTCGAGGCCGCGTCGCGCGGCGCTAGCCGGGTTGTCTGTGTCGAAGCGCATCGGGAGACCGCCCATGCGATCTCCGAGGCGGTCGACGACCTCGGCGTCGCCAAGACGGTGACCGTGGTCGCGGCTCCGGTCGACCGGGCGCTCCATCGGATCGAAGGCCCGTTCGATATCGTCTATGCCGACCCGCCCTACGCCGACGAGCTGCCGCATGCGATGTTCCGCTTGCTCCTGGAACGCAAGCTCCTAGCGCCGGATGCGGTCGTGATCTACGAGCACGCCGCCCGCACGATTCTTCCGGACGTGCCGGGGTATCGGGGCGTCCGTGAGGAAGTCTACGGCGATGTCGCTCTTGCGTTCTTTGCGCCCATCGGCTGATCGGTGTGACTGACGGACCCGCCTCGACGCGTGCCGTCTATCCGGGATCCTTCGACCCGCCGACCAACGGGCATCTCGACGTCATCGAACGCGCATCGCGCTGCTTCGGCGAACTCATCGTCGCCGTCGTCGTGAATCCGCAAAAAAGAGACCCCATGTTCGACTTAGAGGCGCGCGAGCAGATGCTCGCGCAATGCGTCGCCCATCTGCCGAACGTCCGGGTCGAGAATTTTCGCGGGCTCCTCGCCGACTACGTCAAGGCCCAAGCCGCCGACGTGATCGTCAAGGGATTGCGAGTCGTCTCGGACTTCGAGAACGAGATGTCTACGGCGTTGATGAACCGGGCGCTCTCGAGTGTCGATACGATGTTCCTGATGTCCGATCAGAAATATTCGTTCGTCAGCTCGAGTATGGTGAAAGAAGTCTTTTTTCTGGGCGGCGAGGTCGCCGCTCTGGTTCCCGAGCCGGTTCTGCGCGTGATGGCCGCGCGCCGAGCCAGCCTGCACGCATCGTAAGGGAGGTCGCTCATGTCGGTCTATCGTGTCCTGGATAAACTCGAAGGTTACGTACACGAAGGTACGTGGCTGCCGGCCGGCTATCGCATACTCTCGGAAGAGCGGATGGTCGAGATGATCGAGAAGATCCGCTCGTCGCTCCCCGAGGAAGTCGGCCGCGCCAAGATCATCGCCGACGGTCACGATCGCATGATCCGCGCCGCCCAAGAGAAGGCCGAATCGATCGTCAGCGACGCATCGACGAAGCAGGACGAACTGGTCGATCAAAACGAGATCGTTCAGCGTGCCCGCACGACCGCCGAAGTGGTCCTGCGCGAAGCCGAAGAGCGCGCTCGCAAGGTACGCGAAGGCGCCGATCAGTACGCCTTGCAAGTGCTCGGCGAAATGGAAGCGCGTCTCTCCGCCGCCGTCGGCTCGATCCGTAAGGGTCGCGACTCGCTCAACAAGACCCAGGCACCGCCGGCCGCGCAACCGCTCGCGGATGCGGCGGCCAAAGCCAAGCGCGCTGCGTTCGATCTGCAGACGGCCGAGACGGCTGCCGTCGACGAAACGATGGCGATGCAATCGGTCGAAGCCTAGCGGAATCGTAGGTTGCGTTTCCGGT
>JALYSX010000021.1 GCA_030854585.1 Vulcanimicrobiota bacterium | reverse complement strand
CAAGGCCGTCAGCGAACCGCCACCGAGTTCGTCGGACAGTTTCGCCGCGCGTTCCAAGAGGCGGGAGTGCAAGAAAAAAATGTCGCCCGGGTAGGCTTCGCGGCCCGGCGGACGGCGGAGCAGCAGCGACATCTCGCGGTACGACTGCGCGTGCTTGGTCAGATCGTCGAACACGATCAGGACGTCTTTGCCCTGGTACATCAACTCTTCACCCATCGCGGCGCCGGCGAAGGGTGCGAGCCAACGGAGCGCGGCCGCTTCGGCGGGCGAGACGGTCGATGGTGGTGAACTCCATCGCGCCCTTCTGCTCGAGCACTTGCGAGAGCGCGGCGATGGTCGAGTTCTTCTGGCCGATCGCGACGTAGATGCAGAAGACGTTGCGGCCCTTCTGGTTGATGATCGTGTCGATCGCGATGGCGGTCTTGCCGGTCGAGCGATCGCCGATGATCAGCTCGCGCTGGCCCTTGCCGATCGGGATCAGCGCGTCGATCGCGCGGATGCCGGTCGGGAGCGACTGCTTGACGCTCTGACGCTCGACGACGTTCGGCGCGGTGTTCTCGATCGTGCGGTACTTCTTGGTCTCGATCGGGCCTTTGCCGTCGACCGGCGCGCCGAGCGCGTCGACGACGCGGCCGAGCAGCGCTTCGCCGACCGGGACCGACGCGATGCGGCCGGTGCGGCGGACTTTGTCGCCTTCTTTGATGTCCTTATCGGGGCCGAGGATGACGACGCCGACGTTGTCCTCTTCGAGGTTGAGCGCGACGCCCTGCAGACCGTTCGGGAACTCGACCAGTTCCGAGCTGCGGATACCGGCCAGACCGTAGACGCGCGCCAGGTTGGCGCCGACTTCGATGACGGTGCCTACTTCATCTTCGCGTACGTCGCTCTTGAACGAGGCGATCTGTGCTTTGAGGAGCCCGGAGATTTCATCAGCGTTGATCATGTAGTTCCCTAGACGTCAGTTCTGCGCGAACAGTTCGCGCGAGAGTTCTTCTAAACGACCGGCGACGGAGCCGTCGATGCGACGGTCGCCCATGGTCACGCGCACGCCGCCGATCAGGGCAGGGTCCACGGCCTGGGTCACGTCGAACTTTTTGCCGTACGATCTTTCGAGGCCGGCGACCAGGCCGGCCAGTTCGGCCGCGCCGAGCTGCTTGGCCGAGACGACTGTGAGCGGTTCCGCGCCGCGCGCGGCCTGCTGGAGGTTCTCGTATTGTCTGACCAGTTCGCGGAGCAACGGTTCGCGATGCTTGCGCACGAGCAGCAGCACGGTGTGGAGCGCGACCTCCTCGGCCTTGCCGTCGAGGGCGGCCGAGATGGTGCGCTCCTTGATATAGCGGTCGACGATCGGCGCGGTGAAGAACTCGCGCGCGTCGCCGTCGGCGTAGATGGCATCCGAGATGGCGCGCAGATCCGCGCCGGTCTTCTCGACGACGCCGCGTTCGTTCGCCAGCGCGAAGACCGCGGTCGCGTAGCGACGGGCGAGCTTTTCGTTGGCCATGCTAGTTCGCGCCCTTCTCGATCGTGGCGACGAAGTCGCCGACGAGCTTGGCGTTCAGACCGGCATCGACGCGCGTGCGCGCATCGCTCTTGGCCAGGTCCAGCGCTTTGTCGAGCAGTTCGGTGCGCAGGTCCTCGCGAGCCGCCACGCGGGCACGGTCCAACTCGCCGGACGCATTTCGGAGCGAGCGTTCGCCCGCGTCGCGCGCTTCAACCAGGGCCGCGTCACGTTCGCGGGAAGCGAAGTCGACCGATCGCGCGCGGATCGCCGCGGCATCGCGCTCGGCGCCTTCGATCTCGCCGCGTAGCACCGCAAGCGAAGCCTTCGCTTCGTCACGATGGCGCTCGCTCTCGGCGATCGCCTTGTTCGCGTTAGCCTGTGCGGTGAGCACGGCCGGCTGGGCGAACTTGATCCACATCCAGACGATCACGACGTAGAACAACAGCGCGCAGGCGACGTTGCTCCAGACGGCGATCTGTTCGTAGTTCACTTGGCCGCCCCGGGGACAGTCTTCTCGAGCATCAGATCGGCGAGGCTGCGAACGGTCGCATCCTGGCCGGCACGGGCGGCATCGAGTTCGCCCGCTACGGTCTTCTGTGTTTCTTCGATCGTCTGCGAGACGCGACCGGCGTACTCGCCGGCCAGATCCGCGGTCGCGTTCGACGTCTCGGCCCGGCCCTTGGCGATCGTCAGTTCGGCGTCGCGGCGCGCGGCGGCGCGGGCGTCGTCGGCTTGCTTACGGAGGGCGTTCGCTTCGGCCTGATACGTGTCGTAGTCGGCCGTAAGTCCGTCGATGTACGCGCGGCGCTTCTTGATCGCAGCGCTGACGGGACGCAGAAAGACCACCGACAAGATCGCGAAGAAGATCGCGAAGTTGACCGTCTGGACGATCATCGTACCGTCGGGGAGAAGAAACACTTAGGGTGCGTCCCTTACTTCGCGACGACCGATAGGTGCGTGATCATGTCGGGCACCTTGACGACGACGAGAAGCAGATAGAACGCCAGGCCGAGCCCGATGATCGGGAAGGCTTCCAGGACGCCGATGCCCATGAACATGAACGTCAGGATGTTCGGACGCGCTTCGGGCTGACGGGCGATCGCCTCGACGGCTTTGCTTGCGACGATACCGTCGCCGATGGCCGAGCCGAACGCGACGGCAGCAATGATGATGCCGAACGAGAGGATGGTAAGACCGGCAACCAACGCTTCAGAGCTCACGATGAACCTTTCTAACGACTAATGATCTTCCCCGATCGCCAACGATAGATATACGATGGCGAGCAGGGTGAATACGAACGCTTGGACCGTTCCGACGAACAGGTTGAAGAACTGGATCAGGAACGGGACGAATGTCACGGCGAGGGAGAGATTGAAGAACCCGATCGCGACCTTGGCCTGGACGATCGAGGCGACGACGATGAACAGCAGTTCGCCGACGAAGATGTTGAAGAAGAGACGCGCCGCGAGGGTGACCGGGCGCACGAGCTCTTCGAGGACGTTGATCGGCGTCAGCCACCAGAACGGCTTGGTGACATGCGCGAACTGCCGCAGACCGTTGTGCTTGATGCCGACGGTCCAGGTGAGAAAGAAGACGATCAGCGCGAGCGGCACGGTGGTGTTGATGTCGGCCGTCGGCGAGCCGCCGATGGGCAGGCCGAGCGCCTTGAACGGCACCATCCCGAACTGGTTCATCGCGAAGATGAAGACGAAGAGCGCGATGAAGAACGGGACGAACGGCTCGCCGGTCTTGCCGAGCGGGCCCTGCGCGAGGTCGGCGATGTAGTTCACGACGCCTTCGACGACGGCCTGACGGCGCGTCTGATAGGCAGAGCGATAGCTCGCCCCGATCACGGCGAAGAACGCGAGCGTAAGACCCATGACGAGCCACGTCGTCATGATCGTATCGGCGTGGACGGTGCCGACCAACGGCCACTGCCACGTGATGTGTTCGCCGATCTGCTCGTGCAACTACTTACTTCCGTTTAGAGGCGTCGAACGCGCGCGGTACGCCGAGTGCGTAGAGCGCGAGCGGGAGGAAGAATCCAGCGAAATATGGTCCGAACGACCACCAGGGTCCCCAAACCGCGAGGGACGCGGCAACTATACCGAACAGCCCCAGTCGCAGAAAACTACTTAAGACGAAAACCCCGACGTTCCGAACGTCGACCAGCCGTTCGTTCCCGTACGTCCCGAGCAGCATGTTCGCGATTCCGCAGAGCGCGCCGATTCCAAGCGCGAGGGCGGGGCGAGGGAGCCAGAGGGCCGACACGAGCGCGAACGGGGTCGCTATCAGGACCGTCCGAAACGCCACCGTTCGCTTGTGTCCGTAGTAGGTCGCGAGGTCGGCGGCCGATTCGGCGTCGCCATAGGTACGCCCCATCCGCCTAATTCCCTCGTGAAATCAGGCGAAAGGCCGCATAGCCGCCGATGCCGAGGCCACCGAAGAGACCGCCCAAAACCCAGAGCTGTTGCCCGGTCCGGCCGGCCAGCCAGATCCCGAGCAACAGCCCCGCCAGAACAGTTACGGCGAAGGAGACTCCTGCTCCAATAATACCGGCGGCATTCACGACCGTCGCTCATTCGCCGCGGTCCTACCCGGTCATGCCGGGCTATTGTGAGGCTACAGAAACGCGGGCTTCTTGCCGTCCTTGTTGCCGCAGTAGAGCATGTGGACCGCGTGCGGAACGTACCAGGCGTGGATGTCGTAGTGCGGGATCGGGTAGCCCGGGTGCCCGTGGGCTTCGAACCAGATATCGACATGGTCGATCTTGTAGCCGGGAAGCGGTTTGAGCACCTCACTCCACGACTTGCCGTTCGCGAACATCTTCTGGTCGATCATGATCTCGGTGAAGACCGGCTTCCCGTTGTAGGTGCCGTAGATCGGGCCGAACGGGGCGGCGCCAGGCGCTGCGTAGTGATAGCCCATCGAGGGAATGCATCCCGACACCGGGATCACGTTCGCGGGCAGACCCTTCGGATGGGCCGGGCCGAGCGTCATCATCTGTTTCAGGAGGGCCGGGGTCATGCCGGGCGGCATCGGCGGCTGGGCGGCCCGTAGCGGGGTAACGCCGAGTGCGATGCAAGCTGAGAGGAGCGCAATTCTTGTGAGAAGCTGCTTCATCCCAAGGTTGTTGGACTAAGAGCAGGCGAGCCCTCTGCGGCTGCGGTCAGATGGCGAACGGCGCCGGCGCGGCTCTGCCTCGGAGGCGGGCGAGGAGCCAGGCCACGATCCGGTCGGCCGCCTTGCCGTCGCCGTACGGGTTGGCCGCGTGCGACATGCGTGTAAACGCGGCCGGATCTTCGAGCAGGCGCAGCGCCGCTGCGACGATCTTCGCACGATCGTGCCCGACCAGCTCGAGCGTTCCCGCCTCCAAGCCTTCGGGGCGTTCGGTCTCGTCGCGCATCACCAGTACCGGCTTGCCGAGACATGGCGCTTCTTCTTGCAAGCCGCCCGAGTCGGTCAGCACGAACGTGCAGCGTTTGACCGCCTCGACCATGTGCGCGTAATCGATCGGTTCGACCAGTAGTACGCCCGGCACGTCGCCGAGCACCTCGCGCGCGATCGGCGCGACGTGCGGCGACGGATGCACCGGCCAATAGAG
The DNA here is from genome assembly GCA_030854585.1 of Vulcanimicrobiota bacterium. Classification (GTDB taxonomy): domain Bacteria; phylum Vulcanimicrobiota; class Vulcanimicrobiia; order Vulcanimicrobiales; family Vulcanimicrobiaceae; genus JALYSX01. The sequence continues at coordinate 4,878 of JALYSX010000021.1, read as the reverse complement.
CTGCGGGCGCGACGGGTGCGACGCGATCTCGCGCATCGCTTCGCACATCTCGCGCATGTAGGGATGGTTCTCGCGGCGGTGCGCCGTCACCAGGATCAGCGGACGCGCCGGATCGATCTCGTCGGCGCGCGGCGGCGACGGGAGATCGGCGCGCGCGGCGGTCGCGAGGAACGCATCGATGACGGTGTTGCCGGTGACGATGATGTCTTCGGCGGCGACGTGCTCGCGAAGAAGATGCTCCATTGCAAGATCCGTCGGCGAGAAGTTGTATGCGGCGATCGTCCCGGTCAGGCGCCGGTTCATCTCTTCGGGAAACGGGAGCCAGCGATCGTTGGTCCGCAGGCCGGCCTCGACGTGGCCGACCGGGATGTTCTGATAGAACGCTGCGAGCGCGGCCGAGGTCGAGGTGGTCGTATCGCCGTGCACGAGCACGACGTCGGGGCGCGCCTCTTTGAGCACCGGCTCCATGCCGATCAGCACGCGGGTCGTGATCTCGGTGATCGATTGATCGCGCGTCATGATGTCGAGGTCGTAGTGCGGCTCGATCTTGAAAAGCGCGAGCAGATCGTCGAGCATCTGCCGGTGCTGCGCCGTCACGCAGACGATCGAGTCGATCTGCGGATGCGCGCCGAGCGCGTGCACGACGGGAGCCATCTTGATGGTATCCGGCCGCGTGCCGAAGACCGTCATCACTTTGAGCTTGTTCACAGTTTAATGTGGATGGTGCCGGAGACGACCAGCGCCGCGAACCCGAGCGCGATGCAGACGGCGTAGATCAAGAGCACGGCCTGACGCACGTTCATGCCGAAGCGGAAGATCAACTGATGGTGGAAGTGGCCCCGATCGGCCTCGGTGATGCTCTTGCCCGAGAGCGCACGGCGAGCGATCGCGAAGAACGTATCCAGGATCGGCAGGGCGAGCACGACCAGCGGCACGAGCAGACCGATCGCGATCGCGCTCTTGCTCGCCCCGATCATCGAGACGGTCGCGAAGACGTAGCCGATGAAGAGCGAGCCGCCATCGCCGAGAATGATCTTGGCTGGATTGAAGTTGTACGGCAGAAAGCCGAGCGCGGCGCCCGCGAGCGACGCGACCACCAACGCGACGACCGGGTCGCCGTGCGTCACCGAGATCACGAAGATCGAGAGGCACGAGATCACGGCGACGCCCGAGAGCAGGCCGTCCAGCCCGTCGATGAAGTTGATCGCGTTCATCATCGCGACGTACCAGAAAAGCGTCAGTGGAATGCTCACCCAGATCGGGAACGCGATCCAGTAGGTCGCCGGATCGTGATCGAACGGATTCGCGACGCCAGGGATGATGAAGCCGTAGAGCATCGAGACCAGCGCGACCAGGATCTGCGCGAAGAACTTGTTGCGCGCGCGCATACCCATGATGTCGTCCCAGACGCCGACGCCCAGGATCAGCATCGAGCCGAAGAGCAGCCCGACCAGGTTGTGGCTCGCATCGAGTTGATCGTGGATCGCATCGATCCGGATCGATGCGATCTTGCTCGCGAACGCCGGATAGAGCAACGCCGGATGGAGCAACGCGAAGCCGAGCACCGCGAAGAGCGCGAACGCGAAGCCGAAGAAGACGCCGATGCCGCCGATGCGCGGTTTCGGTTCGGCGTGCATGCGTCGTTCGCCGGTCTGATCGAGCACGCCGACGTGACTCGCCAAGCGACGAACGAGCGGCGTCGCAAGCGCGGTGACGGCACCGGCCAGCACCACTGCGGTCGCGTAGAGCAGGATCAGCCCCTCGTTCGTCTTCATCGCGCTGCGCCCGCGAACGATACCGACGGGATGCCGACGGCTTCGAGCAATGCGGCCGCGACCGGATCGGCGTACGCCTCCGCGAAGACGATCTTCTGGACGCCGGCGCTGATCAGCAACTTGGAACAATGCACGCACGGCTGGTGCGTGCTATATACGATCGCGCCCTGCAAGCCGACGCCGTGGAGCGCGCCCTGCACGATGGCGTTCGCTTCGGCATGCATCGCGCGCAGACAATGGTCGTCCACGACGATGCAGCCGAGGTCGCTACAATGCGGCACGCCGCGCGGGGCGCCGTTGTAACCGGTCGTGAGGATGCGATGGTCGCGGACCAAGACGCAACCGACCGAGGCCCGCGGACAAGTCGCGCGGGTCGCGACGGTGCGGGCGACATCCATGAAATATTCATCCCACCCGGGACGTGCCGAGACGCTCAAGCCTTGGGCCGGACGATCACGGGGACGGAGCTCGTGCTTCCGAACATGCGGTCGCCGGCGTCTCCCAATCCCGGCACGATGTAGCCGTGGTCGTTGAGCCGTTCGTCCATCGCGGCGGTGACGATGTTCACGTTCGGGTGCTGGCGATGCAGCGTCGCAACGCCTTCGGGCGCGGCGATCAAACTGATGAAGGTGACGTTCTGCGCACCGCGCGAGACTAGCGCATCGACGGCAGCCGCACCGGAGTTGCCGGTCGCGAGCATCGGGTCGAGCACGAAGACGTGGCGCGCCGAGAGATCTTCCGGCACGTTCATATAGTACGGGATCGGCTGAAGCGTATCCGGATCGCGATAGAAGCCGAGGTGCGCGACGACCGCGTTGTCGATCACGTCCAGGAATCCGGGCAGCAGGCCGAGGCCGGCGCGCAGGATCGGCGCGACCACCGGCAGGGTCGCGATCCGTTTGGCCATCATCGGCTGGAGCGGCGTATCGACCGGGGTCGGCGTGAGCGGCAGGTCGCGGGTCGCTTCGTAGGCCAGAAACGCGCCCAGCTCTTCGAGCAATTGGCGGAAGACCGGGGTCGGCGTGGCTCGGTCGCGCAGGCGCGCGAGCCGGTCGGCCACCGCCGGATGTTCGACGACGAGCAGGGCACCACGATCGTTGGGCATGAAGGCTACCTTCCATGAAGCCGAGCGCTCCTCTTGCCGCGCGCGAGCGATGGACGCTCTTGGCGACGATCGTCGGGTCGAGCCTGGTCTTCATCGACGGCAGCGTGGTCGGACTGGCGTTGCCCACCATCCAGCGCACTTTCCACGCGAGCGCCGCCGACGTGCAATGGATCGTCGAAGGCTACGCGCTCGCGCTCGCCGCGCTGATGCTCTTCGGTGGCGCGCTGGGCGACCGTTACGGACGCCGGCGCATCTTCCAGATCGGCATCGCGCTCTTCGCGGTCGCATCGCTTGCGTGCGCGCTCGCGCCGTCGATCCAGTTCCTGATCGCGGCGCGCGTCGTACAAGGCATCGGCGGCATGCTGCTCGCACCCGCGAGCCTGGCGATCATCGGCGCGTGTTTCGAGGGCGCGAAGCGCGATCGCGCGTATGCGTCCTGGTCGGCGTACGGCGCGCTCACGAGTGCGATCGGACCGGCCCTCGGCGGCGTACTGATCGACCACTTCGGCTGGCGCTCGGTCTTCTATATCAACCTTCCGCTGGCGGCGCTCGTACTGTGGGCGACGTTCGCACACATCGGCGAGAGTCGCGACGAAGATATCAAGGGCGGCCTCGACGTGCTCGGCGCGACGCTCGCGACGGTCGGGCTCGGCGGGCTCACGTACGCGATGATCTCGTCGACCGAGTTCGGCTGGGGCAGCGCGCGCGTGATCGCGGCGCTCGCGATCGCGGTCGTCTCGCTCGCAGCGTTCGTCCCGGTCGAGGCGCGCGCGGCCGCGCCGATCATGCCGCTCTCGCTCTTCCGAAATCGCTCGTTCGCCGGCGTGAACGCACAGACGCTGCTGCTTTACGGCATCACCTCGCTATTCTATTTCTTGCCCTTCGATATGATCCAAGCGCACGGCTACTCGGCGACCGCCGCCGCCATCGCCACCCTTCCCCTGATCGGCGGCCTCGTTCTGCTCGCCCGAGTGGGAACGTCGCTCATGGGCCGCATCGGCGCGCGTGCGATCCTGTTCATCGGCCCGATCATCGCCGGCATCGGCTGCGCGCTGCTCGGCATCTTCGAAGGCGGCGGCACGTATTGGACGTCGTTCTTCCCCGGGCTGCTCGTGGTCGGCATCGGCATGGGGCTGACGGTCGCTCCGCTGACCGCGACGGTGATGTCGTCGGCCGATCCGCGCTTCATCGGTTCGGCGTCCGGCATCAACAACGCCGTCGCGCGCATGGCCGGTCTACTCGCGATCGCCGGACTTGGTGCGCTCGTCTGGTTCACGTTCAACACGCGCCTCGATGCTGCGCTTGCAGCTTCACAGGCGACGCCGGCGCAGATCCGCGCGGTCGCGGTCGAACGCCCCAAGATGGGCGCGACCATGATCGTCGACCCTACGCTGCACGCCGACATTCTCGACGCCTATCGCGCCGGCTTCAAGAACGCGACCTACGCGAGTGCGCTGCTGGCGCTCTTGGCCGCTATCGTCGGTTGGTCGACGATCCGGGGTAGGGAGTCCGGCCGCGCTCAGTAGTCGAGGGCACGTATGCGGTGGATCGCCCCGAGCACGTAGGGGACGTCGGCGATGCCGAACCGTTCCGCCGATCCGACCGCGAGCGTATAGCGTTGCTCGGCAGATCCGCCTTCCATCGTGACGACGATCCGATATGTCCCCGCGGCCAATCGCAAGGTGCGTACCCGCGTGCTCGCATAACGCTCGCGCGAAAACGGTTCGTAGAACGTCTCCTGCCGCCCGAAATCGGTCCCGGCGACGATCTTGCCGACCGGCGACGAAAGGGTGGCCGCCGGTCGCGCGAGGTTTCCGGCATCGCGTTCGTCCACGAGCAGATTCCACGGTACCGTCGCCGGCGACCGAAGAGTGAACGCGTACACATCGGCCTGACCGGTCTTCAAGTGCCCGTAAAATGCCCAGGAGGTCGTGGCATCGGCGATCGCGATCGCATTCGCCTCACCTCGCGGCGAACAGGCGAAGCGCGGGTCGTGGG
>JALYSX010000204.1 GCA_030854585.1 Vulcanimicrobiota bacterium | reverse complement strand
AGAGCGTCAGACCTTCGCGAATGGGGGCGGGCCGGCGCCGAGGTCTACGCGGACGGCGGGGCGTTGCCTCCCGATACCGATGTCACGGGAGACGTTGTAGTATCGACGCCATCGGTGATCCCGCTTGAGATACGCATGAATCGGCGAATCGCCGCGGTAGCCGCCCTCGACATTTCTGGCGATATGGGAAGCCTGATCTTCGGGAACACGCTTCCATGGGCGCGCGGGCGGGGTCTGCAGATGGCCCTGATCCGGCATCGTCTCGCGCTCCTCCGAGAAGTTGGCGCTACGCACGTTCGCGCGATGACCGGCGGAGGTTCGTCGTCGGAACGGAACGCTCTGCGAGCGGGGCTACGGGTAGCTTTCGCGCGTACCTTGTGGGAACGGGCGTGATGCTCGCCTAACCGCCCGTTCATGTTGATCACACGGAGGCATGGTGAGGCGGCGGAGCGGGCGGAACGAGATGGGACGAGCGAGTGCCTGCGCGTCGCGCAGCGCGTGTTTCCGAAGGCGCTGCAGGGCGAGATCGCGGTTGCGGGCGGGGCGGCGCGGTATTTCGGACCGGACTCGCCGATGAACGAGGCGGGCTGCCTCGGGATCGAAGCACCCGTCACAGACGACGATGTCGAACGAATCACCGCGTTCTTCGCAGAGCGCGACGTGCCGGCTCGGGCGATGGTGAGCGCGCTCTCGGACTTCTCGCTGCCGCAACGCTTAGCCGCGCATGGGTACGCGCCGATCGAATCGCAGAACGTGTTGCTCGGCGATCTGCGCGAACTCGAGGGCGCCTTCGACCCGCGGATCCGGGTAGCGCCCGATGCGCGTGCCTGGGGGCAAGCCGGTGCCGAGGCGTACTCGGACGGCGAGCCGGTCGACGATGATGCGGGCGAGGTCGGCGCGACCATCGCCTCGGTCCCGACCGTGACCGCGCTCGAGGCGGTCATCGACGGCCGAGTCGCGGCGGTTGGGGCGCTCGGTGTCAATGCCGAGATGGCCGGCCTGTTCTTCGCGAGCACGATGCCATGGGCGCGCGGAAAGGGACTCCAGTTGGCCTTGCTCCGGCACCGGATCAAACTTCTCCAGGACGTCGGCGCCGCCTACGTGCGCTCGGCCGCCGCGGTCGCGAGTTCATCCGAGCGCAACTTCCGGCGGGCCGGATTAACGGTCGCGTTTACCCGCTGGCTTTGGGAACGCAAGTAGCCGGACGGAACGTTGTCGAAGGCGTGAGCGAGCCTTTTGTTTACGTCTGTCCGGAGGGTGCCAATGCGCGTTGTTCGATCGTTGCTCGCTCTTGCTCTGGCTCTGGCGGTCACGCTCCCGATGGGGTTGCGCGCCGAGGAGCCGGCCCATTATACGTTCAGCCCGGCGCCGCCCGGAACGGTCACGCAGAGCGTCATGCTCTACATGGCCGGTCAGGCGATGCACAGCCAATGGCGTGCGATCGCGAGCAAGAAACTCGTCGGCACGAGCACCGGCACCAAGTTCTATCAATGGTACATCTCGATCTATCAGATCGACAACACCACTTATACGCTGCGCTATCAGTCGCCGATCAACGGCGGACCGCTCGACAAGGTGACCAAGGCGAGCGGCGGTAGGATGTGGTTCCCGATGCAAGAAGCGACCATCGTCGGTGCCGGCGAGTTCGCCGTGCAGAGCGTCGATCAGTTGGTCGTCAGCAGCCATCAGACCGGCGCGGATTGTGGCGCCGCCACGATCACCGTCTTCGGCTATAACCCGAGGAACAACAAAGTCACGCGCAACGTGACCGTCGACAACGGGTGTTCGCTGACCGCGAAAATCGTGCGTGGCGCCGACGGTGCGAACGACTCTCTCCGCCTGACCGGCCCGTACTACGACAAGACGGCTGCGATGTGCTGCCCGACCAAGCCGAGCGCGAGCGCCGCCCTCAAGTACGTCAACGGAAAATGGCTCCAATCGCCCGCCTACTACACGCTCACGCAGGGAAAGCCGATTTGAAGCGCTCGCACCTGCTCTTTCCAGCGCCGCGCTCGCATTGCTCGACGCGCCGCTGCTGACCGCATTCGTCCGGGCCGCCGAGAAGGCCGGCCCGCGCGACATCGCGATCCTCAACGCCGCGATCGAACTCGAACGCACCGGCATCAAGGCCTACGACGCCAGCGCGGTCGGGTTGCTCTCGGCGCACATCGTTACCGTCGCCGGCGCGTTTCGCGCCGACATATGGCGCATCGCGACGCGCTGATCGCCGCGGTGAAGGCCGGCGGCGGCCCCGACCGCCGGTACCGCCCGGCTCGACTATCCGCCGCTCAAGACCGAACACGATATGCTCGCGTTCGCCAAGAGCGTGAAAGAGAAAGCGCAAGCACCTACTTCTCGGCCTCGGCGGCCTTGGGTGGCTGACCGTCGGAGATCCAGATCACCTGCGCGCCGCGCGAAGGCCCGGCAATCGTCGCGGCACGTGCCGTCGCGATCGCCGTCGCGAAGAGGACCGCGGCGAGAAGCGGGCGCACTAGCGGTCCTCGAGCGCGGGTTCGTCGATGAGCGACGTATCGACCGGCATCCGACGAACGCCACTTGGATACGTCGACGGATGTTCGCGGGCGTAATCTTCGCAGAGCACCGCGAGGTATTCGAAGTTCTCGAGGATGGCATCCGAACCAGTGATGCGGCGCGCTCTGAAGATGATCGGTGCCACGCTGCGCCAGCTCCTGAGCACGAGGAACGCCCAGTAATCGCACACGAAGTCGGCCTCGAGGATGCCGGTCTTGACGAAGAGGCCGAGGCCTTCTAGAACGTTTCCGACCTGCGAGATAGCCTCGTATTCGCCGATCGGCGGCACATGAAACGCATTCCGTCGCTCGACTGGATCCGCCAGTCGCTTGGGAAGCTCGTTGAGGATGAACAACTGCGCCGCGCGGAACTGCGGTGATTCGAGCGTCTCGCGACATTCGTTCATCGCGGTGATCTGGTTGCCGCTACGCATGTGGCGTAACTGCACGAACGCGGCGATCGCGGTCACCAAGATTACCGCGAGCGTCGCGACGTTCGAGAGCGCACCGACCCACTCTGCGGTCACGCGGCTACATCCGGAAGATGCCGAACGAGGTCGGTGGTTGGGGCGCATTGGCGGCGGCTTCGAGGCCGATCGCAAGCACGGTGCGGGTATCGACCGGATCGATCACGCCGTCGTCCCACATGCGGGCGGTCGAGAAGTACGGACTGCCTTCGCGATCGTACTTCTCGAGGATGGGCGCTTCGAAGGCCGCTTTGTCTTCGGCGCTCATCTCGCCCTTGACGGTCGAGAGAACGCTTGCCGCTTGCGGACCTCCCATCACGCTGATGCGCGCGTTCGGCCACATCCAGAGCTGGCGCGGCGAGAAGGCGCGGCCGCACATGCCGTAGTTGCCGGCGCCGAAACTGCCGCCGATCACGACCGTGAACTTAGGCACCTCGGCGCAGGCGACCGCCATCACGAGTTTGGCGCCGTCTTTGGCGATTCCGCCGTTCTCGTACTCCTTGCCGACCATGAAGCCGGTGATGTTCTGCAAGAACACGAGCGGCGTCCCGCGTTGCGTGCAGAGCTCGATGAAGTGCGCGCCCTTAAGGGCCGACTCGCTGAACAGGATGCCGTTGTTGGCGATGATGCCGACCGGATGTCCCTCGATCGCGGCGAAGCCGCAGACCAGCGTGGTGCCGTAGCGCGCCTTGAACTCGTGGAACTCCGATCCGTCGACCAGGCGCGCGATCACCTCGCGCACGTCGTAGCCGATCCGTGCGTCGCTCGGGATGATGCCGTAGATCTCGTCCGAGGCGAAGTGCGGCGCGACCGGTTCGGCCCGATCCCACTGACGCGGGAGTTCGCGATGCAGGTTGCATACGATCTCGCGCACGATGCCGAGCGCGTGTTCGTCGTTTTCGGCCAAGTGATCGGCTACGCCCGATATGCGCGTATGCACGTCCGCGCCGCCCAGCTCTTCGGCTGTCACCACTTCGCCGGTCGCCGCCTTCACCAGAGGCGGTCCGCCTAGGAAGATGGTGCCGTTGCCGTTGACGATCACGGTTTCGTCGCTCATGGCGGGAACGTACGCGCCGCCGGCGGTGCACGAGCCCATCACGGCCGCGATCTGCGGAATCCGTTTGCTCGACATGCGCGCTTGATTGTAGAAGATCCGGCCGAAGTGTTCGCGGTCGGGGAAAACGTCGGCTTGTAGCGGCAAGAACGCGCCGCCGGAGTCGACCAGGTAGATGCACGGCAAGTGATTCTGCTCGGCGATCTCTTGCGCGCGCAGATGCTTCTTGACGGTCATCGGATAATAGGTGCCGCCCTTGACGGTCGCGTCGTTGGCGACGATCACGCAGCGCTGGCCTTCGACGATACCGATCCCGGTGACGATGCCGGCTGCGGGCGACGCGTCGTCGTAC
>JALYSX010000134.1 GCA_030854585.1 Vulcanimicrobiota bacterium | reverse complement strand
GAGAAGGCTCTCCAAACACCATGACGGCAACCCCGACCTTCATCGAAGCACGAGACTTTCTACTTCGGCACCGTGACGACTACGAGACCGCGTATCGCGATTTCATATGGCCGAAGCAGGAGGAATTCAACTGGGCGATCGATTACTTCGATGCGATGGCTCGCGGCAACCATTCACCCGCTCTGCTCATCGTCGGCGACGACGGGAGCGAGGTGGAGAAGTCGTTCGCGGAGATGTCGGCGCGCTCCTCGCAGGTTGCGAACTTTCTGCGCAGGCTCGGCGTCGAGCGCGGCGATCGGCTTCTCCTGATGCTGGGCAACGAGCTTGCGCTCTGGGAAGTGATGCTCGCGTCGATCAAGCTCGGTGCAGTGCTGATTCCCGCGACCTCGCTGCTCACCACCGAGGACCTTCGTGACCGGCTTGATCGAGGCAAGGTGCGGCACGTGATCAGCGCGCGTGCGCAGGCAGCCAAGTTCGATCCGCTGCCCGGCGCCTACACGCGTGTGGCGATAGGCTCTGCGGTCGATGGCTGGCAGAACTTCGGCGATGCGGCTGCCGAATCCACGGCCTTCGTCCCCGACGGCGTCACGCGTGCAGACGACCCGATGCTGCTCTACTTCACTTCGGGAACCACCGCGAAGCCCAAGCTTGTGTTGCATACGCACCAGAGCTATCCGGTGGGTCACCTCTCGACGATGTACTGGATCGGTCTGAAGCCCGGCGACGTGCACTTGAACATCTCTTCGCCCGGCTGGGCCAAGCACGCCTGGAGCTGCTTCTTCGCGCCCTGGAACGCAGGTGCCTGCATCTTCATCTACAACTACACGCGCTTCAACGCGCAGGGCCTGCTCGCCGCGTTGGCGGCAAACAAGGTGACGAGCCTTTGTGCGCCGCCGACGGTGTGGCGCATGCTGATCCAGGAAGACCTCGCTGCGTTCAAGGAGCGACTGAGCCTGCGCGAAGTCATCGGTGCCGGCGAGCCGCTCAACGCCGAGATCATCGAACAGGTTCGCAGCGCATGGGGAAGGCTGCTGCGCGATGGCTATGGACAGACGGAGACAAGCGCGCAGATCGGCAACACGCCGTCGCAAGCCCTTAAAGCCGGCTCCATGGGGCGGCCGCTGCCGGGCTTCACGATCGCGCTGCTCGATGTCGACGGGAACCCTGCCGACGAAGGCGAGGTGTCGATCGATCTCTCACACCCGCCGGTCGGCCTGATGGCGGGCTACGAAGACAGCGCCGAAAAAACGGAGGAGGTCATGCGCGACGGCTACTACCGCACCGGCGATGTCGCATCGCGCGATGCCGAAGGCTACGTCACCTTCGTGGGCCGAGCCGACGACGTGTTCAAGGCCTCCGACTACCGAATCAGCCCGTTCGAGCTCGAAAGCGCGTTGATCGAGCACGAGGCGGTCGTGGAGGTCGCGGTGGTGCCGAGCCCCGATCTGCTGCGTCTCGCGGTGCCGAAGGCGTATCTGATCCTCACCGCATCGGCGGTGCCGAACGAAGCCCTCGCGGCGGCGATCTTCGCGTTCGCGCGCGAGCGGCTGGCATCCTACAAGCGCGTGCGGCGCATCGAGTTCGTGACCGAACTGCCGAAGACGATCTCGGGAAAGATCCGGCGCGTGCAGCTCCGTGCGCAGGAAGCGGAGCGGCGCGGCGGCGGATCGCGGGGCGCTCTGGAATATTTCGAGGAGGACTTTGCCGCAGCCGCGGCGCCTGTTGCTCCTCCGTCACCGGCGAAATAAGCTCGAGGCGGCGAGGTCGGCAAGGAAGTCGAGCCCGGGCCTGCGGTGTCGCGTCAGGCTGTCTCGATGTCCTGCAGTCTGTGCTCGCGCCTGACCTGATCGCGGATCACGAATTTCTGGATCTTCCCGGTGATCGTCATCGGAAAGCTCTCGACCACCTGCAAGTAACGCGGGATCTTCTGGTGCGCGATCTGCCCGCGACAGAATGCGACGACCTCCTCGTGCGACAGCGTCTCGCCGGTGCGCACGACTACGCATGCGCAGAGCTCCTCGCCGTACTTCGGGTCGGGCACGCCGACCACCTGGACGTCCTGGATCTTCGGGTGGCGATAGAGGTACTCCTCGATCTCGCGCGGATACAGGTTCTCGCCGCCGCGGATCACGAGGTCCTTGATGCGACCGACGATGTTGCAATAGCCTTCGTCGTCGATCGTCGCTAGGTCGCCGGTATGCATCCAGCCACCGCGGTCGATCGCTTCGGCGGTCTTTTCAGGGTCGTTCCAGTAGCCCAGCATCACCGAATAGCCACGCGTGCAGAGTTCGCCCGGCGTGCCGCGCGGCACGACCCGGCCGTCGGTATCGACGATCTTCACCTCGCAATGCGGATGGATGCGGCCGACGGTCGAGACCCGGCGCTCGAGCGGATCGTCCGTGCCGCTCTGGAACGAAACCGGCGAGGTCTCGGTCATCCCGTAGGCGATCGTCACCTCGCCCATGTGCATCTGGTTGACCACGCGCTTCATCACCTCGATCGGGCACGGGCTGCCGGCCATGATGCCGGTGCGCAAGGTCGAGAGATCGAAGTCGGCAAACGCCGCATGGTCCAGCATTGCGATGAACATCGTCGGCACACCGTAGACGGCTGTACATCGTTCAGCTGCGATCGCCTCGAGCGTCGCGAGCGGATCGAAGCCTGCGGCC
>JALYSX010000131.1 GCA_030854585.1 Vulcanimicrobiota bacterium | reverse complement strand
GTACTTTCCGATCGCCGTGCCGATGCGCCGCAGCGGCGCGTCGTTCTCGTCGACGGCGCGCGCGATGCGCGCGAAGAGCGAGGTCGCCGCTTCGCTCTCGAGCGCGAGATCCGCGAGTACGTTGCGCATGGCCGGGTGATCGACCAACAACCGCCCAAACGTCGCGCGATGACGCGCGTGATGGGCCGCCTGCACGAGCGCCGCGCGCATCGTCGCGGCCGAGCCGACGATGCAATCCAGCCGGGTGCAATTGATCATCTCGGCGATCGTCGGAACGCCGCGCCCGGGCTCACCGACCGGGTATGCGAACGCGTCCGCGAACTCGACTTCGCTCGACGCGTTGCTCCGGTTGCCGAGCTTGTCTTTGAGCCTCTGCAGCCGGAAGGCGTTGCGGCTACCGTCCGGCAGGACGCGCGGCATGAGGAAGCACGAGAGCCCCGCGTCGGTCTGCGCGAGCACGAGGAACGCGTCGCTCATCGGCACCGAGCAGAACCACTTGTGTCCGGTGAGGCGGTAGCCCTCGCCGTCGGCGACGGCGCGCGTGATGTTGGCGCGTACGTCCGTCCGCCTTGCTTTTCTGTCATCGCCATACGCAGAGCGCCGAGTTCTTGGTAGCGATCGGTGCGAGCGCCGGATCGTATGCGCGCGCGCTCAGGCGAGACTCCCAGAGCGTCGCGAGCGACGGCGTCGAGCGAAGGGCCGGCACCGCCGCATACGTCATCGAGAGCGGACACCCGTGCCCGGCCTCCGTTTGCGCCATCATGAATGCGATCGCGCGCGCGGTGTGCGCGTGCGGCGAGGGATCGGCCCAGGCCGCACCGCCGAGACCGTTGCGCAGCGAGATGTCCATCAGCCGATGCCAGGCCGGATGGAAGGCCACTTCGTCGATGCGATTGCCGTAGCGGTCGTGCGTCCGTAGTTCCGGATCGTTGCGATTGGCGTCGACGCCGAGCGCGATCGTCTCGGCGCTACCGGCGATCGCGCCGAACCTCGAGAGCGCGGCCGGATCGAGACCGGGCGCGTCGCGATCCGCCGCTTCGCGCAGGGCCGTATCCGTTGCGAAGAGATCGACGTTCTCGAACGGCGGAGCCTGATTCCCGTCCAATCTAGAGTCCGTTCTCCGACCACGGCCCGCGCGGGCCTGCATAGATCTGGATCAGGCTCTCCGGGTGCAGATAGACCTTCGCGACCCGTTGGATATCGGCAGGGGTGATGCGCGCGTAGCGTTGCGCAAGCGTCTGGTAGTAGTTCAGCGGCAGACCGCTCGATGCGACGTCGAGCAACTCGTCGGCCTGTCCGCCCGCGGACTCTTCGGAGAGGAGCGCTTCGCTCACCAGTCGCGTCTTGGCTTCGAGTAGTTCGATCGCGCTCACGGGCGTAGACTGCAAGAGCAGCAACTGGGCGCGGACCAGGTCGACCGCCTGCGGAACCTTTGACGGCGACGCGCTCAGTTCGATCCGGAAGTCGCCGCGCGACGCGTCGGCGCTCAGTTCGCTCGAGACGCCGTAGACGAGCCCGCGCGTCTGGCGGAGTTGCTGCCAGAGGCGCGATTCGAACGCGCCGGCGCCGCCCAGGATCTGGCTCAGCAGGGCAAACGTGTCGTAGTCCGGATTGGTGCTCGCGAGCGCCGGTTGCCCGAGACGGACCGTCACTTGATTGGCCGCGGTGCCGACCCATGCGTGTCCGGCGGTCGCGTGCGGCAACGCCGGCTGTTGCGTAGAAGGTGTCGGCCCCTGCGCGCTCCACGAACCGAAGGTCGCTTCGAGCGCGCGACGGACGCGCGCCGGATCGACGTCTCCGACGATCGCGATCGAGGTCAGGTCGGGTCGCCAGTAACGATGCGCGTATTCCACCAAGTCGTCGCGCGTCAACGCCGAGACCGTATCTTTGGTCGCGAAGTGCAGGGCCGGATCGCCCGGCGAGAGGAGCAGATGCAGGTAGGCGTGGTCGAAGACCGTGCTGGCGAGATCGTTCTCGGATTGCAGGCTGTTGGCCAGTTGGTCGCGTTCGAGATCGACCCACTGTTGGGGGAACGACGGATGGATCTCGCCGTCCGCGACGATCTTGAGGATAGCGTCGAAGTCGTGCGACATCCCGTGAGCGGAGAAGCTCGCCCCGGTCGAGAGGTATGCGCCGAGATCGTCCGTCGTGCGATGGCGCACGTCGAACGGGTAGGCGTCGCTGGCATAATCGGCGACCGATGACGTCAGGCGGGCGATGCCCTGTTGGCCCGGCGCCTGAAAGGCCACGTTCGACCTGATCGCGCCCTTGAGCACGAAGGTCGGGCGATCGTGCTTCTCTTGCACGATCACGTGCAGGCCGTTGCTCAAGGTGAACGCGACCGGGGAGAGTTTGCTGCGTACGCCGGTCGGTATCCGCAGCGTTGCGGCAAGGGCCTTGGGAACGATCACGGGTCCGTTCGGTTGGCGGGTGGAGAAATCGTCGCTGACCGTCGCATCGCTCTTGTTCGATGCTCCGGTCTTGGGAGTATCGTTCGGACGCAGGTGACCGACGACTGTCGGTCTGCTCAGATATTTGGCGGCGGCGGCGGTCAGATCGGCGGGCGTGAGCGCGGCGATCCGGCCGTCTTCGTCCTTGACCTTCTCGCCGACGATGCCGTAGGTGTAGCCGGCGAGTCCGCCCGCACCGGTGATCGAATCGCCGGAGAAGATGCGGTCGGCAAGCGTCATGCGGGTCGCGCCGTGCGCGAGATCCGGCGAGACGCCGTTGTGGATCAGGTCGTCCATGGTCGCCTGGAAGACGGTCTGGGCTTCGTCGGCGGTATGGCCCGGGTTGAGTATCACGAACACGTTCAAGAGCCCGCCCTTGAGTTGCGTGTCCGCGTTGGTGTTGATCGCGAGCGCGATGTTCGTCTGCACCAGCGCCTGGTAGAACGGCGAGCGTTGGTTCTGGATCAGGGTCGAGAGCGTCGAGATGGCCGGCTCGCCGGGCTCGGTATCGCCGGGGACCGCGTAGGCGAGGTCGACGACTTCGAACGGGAACGGGAACCCGGCTTCGACGGTCGCGCCGTTGGCGGCCTGGGGCGTCGCGCGCGAACGAGCCGGGAGTTTGCGCGACGGAATCGCACCGAAGTAGCGCTGCACTCTCCTGAATACGTCGGCGTGGCGGACGTCGCCGGCGACTACCAG
>JALYSX010000110.1 GCA_030854585.1 Vulcanimicrobiota bacterium | reverse complement strand
CTCCATTCGCTCTCGAAGAGCGCGACCGGGCGCCCGTCCCAGTCTTCGGCAAGCCGTGCGTTCGAGGGCCACTGCGCTCCGGTGATCTTCTCCGGCGCGCCCGCCACCCAGCGCGCGAGCGTGTATGGCAACGCCGTCACGCGTGTCTTCACGTTGTACTCGGCTTCGAGCCGATATGTCGCGACTTCGACCTGCAGCGCGCCGACCGCGGCCAGGATCGGTTCCGTCCGGGGCGAATTCCACGGGTAGAGCACCTGGATCGCCCCCTCTTCGCGCAGCTGCGCGATGCCTTTGCCGAACGATTTGTATCCCGACGTGTCGATACTCCGAAGCAGCGCGAAATGTTCCGGGGCGAAGGTCGGGATCGGTTCGAAGGCCGGGGCGGTCGGGCCCTGATAGATCGCGTCGCCGATCGCGAAGACGCCCGGGTTGGCAAGGCCGACCACGTCGCCCGCGAACGCCTCGTCGAGCGACTCGCGATCGTCGGCGAACAATTTCATCGCGCGAGCCAAGCGCACGATCGTGCCGGTCCGCCCGTTCTTGACGCTCATGTCGCGCGAGAACGAGCCCGAGCAGACGCGCGCGAACGCGACCCGGTCGCGATGGCGCGGATCCATGTTCGCCTGGATCTTGAAGACGAAGGCGGAAAAGCGTTCGTCGGTCGGCGCGATACCACCGCGCTCTTGCGGCGGGACGCTCATCTTGACGAAGGTATCGAGGAAGAGCTGTACGCCGAAGTTGGTGACCGCGCTCCCGAAGAAGACCGGCGTCACTTCGCCGCGCAGCATCGCGTCGCGATCGAAGGCCGAACCGGCACCGTCGAGCAGTTCCAAGCCGTCGCGGAACTGGGCGTAGGTCTGATCGTCGGTCAGCTCGCGCAGGCGCACGTCGTCGATGTCGGTGACGGCCACAGCCGCGCGCTTGGCGCCGTGCGCGCTCCGTTCGAAGAGATGCATCTCGCGCTGCCCGCGATCGTAGATCCCCTTGAACGTGTCGCCGCTCCCGAGCGGCCAGTTCATCGGGAACGCACCGATGCCGAGAACGCTCTCGAGTTCGTCGAGCAGTTCGAGCGGATCGCGGCTCGGGCGATCCATCTTGTTCATGAAGGTGAAGAGCGGGATCTTACGCGCGCGGCAGATCGCGAACAGTTTTTTCGTCTGTGGTTCGACGCCCTTGGCCGCGTCGATCAGCATCACGGCCGCATCGGCCGCGAGTACCGTGCGAAACGTATCCTCGCCGAAGTCCTGGTGACCCGGCGTATCTAACAGGTTGATGGTGTAGCCGTCGTACGGAAACTGCAAGACGGTCGAGGTGATCGAGATGCCGCGCTGCTTCTCGAGCTCCATCCAGTCGCTGGTGGCGGCCCGCTGACGCTTGCGCGCGGAGACCTGGCCGGCGGTCTGAATCGCACCGCCGTACAGAAGCAGTTTTTCGGTCAGGGTCGTCTTGCCGGCGTCGGGATGCGAGATGATCGCAAAGGTCCGTCGCTTGGCGACTTCTTCGGAAATATCCATAGGTAACGGGGCTACATCTTCGACGGAACGTAGGTGCGCAACTGCGCGCGCTTGCCTTCGAGGTGCAACACGAAGAGGCGCGTACCCATGCGGTAGAGCCGCACCGGCGCCGGAACGCGCAGCGTATCCGGGCCCCGCCGGACGAGCACGCCGGCATCGCCGAGCGAGAGCCGGCAGTCGCGATAGACCAACGTCGCCGGCGAGGCGATCGCTTCGGCTCCGGCCGGAAGCGTCGAGCGGACGAACGCGATCGGGCCGCGCGCGACCGACACCTGCGTCAGACATTCGGGCAAGGTCGAGAGCGCCCAGGGCGCGTCGGCCAGAAAACCGCTCGTACCGAGGCCGGTCCTCCCGCCGGGCGGAGCGGGGCGCGGCGCCATCGTCACCGGCACGGATTTGATGGTCACGTCCCGATGCGGCTGCGAGAGCCACCACGCGGCGACGCCGACGAACGTGCCGACGACCAGAACCGACGCGATCGCGAAGTAGCGCAGCATCCCGCGCATCGGAAGGCTAGGCCAGCCGCAAGCGCGCGGCACCGATCGAATAGTCCGCCATGCCGTAGTAGATGTCGAAGACGCGCGGTCCGAGATCCGGACGCGGATCGATGCCGGTCGGAAAGACCACGTTGTCCACGACGCCGTTCCGCTCGCGATCCGACTCGGGGTTCAGCAACGGCTGCGGCGAGCGGTACAAGATACGATGCGGCTCGTGCAGATCGTGCACCACTAGACCCGCACTGTAGCGGAACTTCGGACGACTGCCGCTGTTGTCGACGACGTCGACCCCGTGAAAGACCGAGAGCCAACCTTCGGCGATACGCACCGGGGGCGTACCGCCCCCGACCTTGATCGATCCCCAGTTGGCATCCGGCGAGAGCACGAGTTCGCTCTCGGCGACCTCGAGCAGTGCGTCGATGTTCTTCCTGACGGCATCGAGCGGAACGTAACCGACGCGGATCGATTCGCGATCGGCGAACGGCAGGCGTTCGATCATCGGAATCGCGGCGCGACCGTCGACGGCCGAGAGATGCAACATCGGGCGATGATAGAACGCGAGCGACGGCACGCCGGCGGGCGACGTGACCGGCTCGGGGAAGAACGCGGCGTCCTTGTCGTCGCCTACGTGCATGCCCGGCTGCCCGAACCGCATCAAGCCGAGACGCTCCCAGGTACGCGCGTCGGTCGAGAGGGCGAGCGCGATGCGCGGACCCTCCGGACCGAAGCCCGTGTAGGCCATCACGAAACGATCGAGTTCGGGGACGAACGTCACCCGCGGATCTTCGCAGCCGTAGCCCGGATGTTCGCGGACTTCGTACGCCGCTTCGGGTTCGAGTGCAAATCCGTCGCGACCAGCGATAAAGCCGTCCGCATGTTCGGCGACGCCGACCCGGCCGACGCGCGAGATGTTGCCCGCCGCGACGTCGCGCGGATAGAGCAGCAGCGCGCCCTCGCGCGTGCGAACGCAGGCCGGATTGAGCGTCCCTTCGACCTCGGATGGATCGCCGTTCGGCTCCATCACCAATCCCAGGCGCTCGATCGTCGCGTCGAGTTGAACGACCGCGTTGGTCAACGTTCCTCCAAATTTCGGGCGACCGCGCCCATCGTAGTGACGATTTCGTGGACGCTTCGGCCCGCGCACTTCGCGAGCGCATCTAGACCGATCCGCTCGCCGAGCAGATCGACCGCCACGCCCGGCGTCAACGCACCCGCCTCGAGCAATGCATACTGCATGCCAACCGAGAGTATATCGTCCGCTCCGGCCGCATCCTTAGGATATCCGTCGCCATACCCACAACGAACGGTCGCGACCCGCATCTCGGTTTCGAGCGACTCCTCGCCGTAGCCGATCCGGGTCCCGGCCGGATAGGCCTGGACACGCAGTACCTCCGCCCGGAGATGGAGCGCGTTCTCGACGCCCGGAACGCTCGGTCCGCCGGTCGCCCCGAAGAGTCCGACGCCGATCCGTACGCTGTCGCCCGTCGCCGAACGATCGGCGGTGGAGAGCGTGGCGCCCGCGTCGCTTGCCGCGACCTTGACGCCATGCCGGCGCAGCAGTGAGACGCCTTCCTGTAAACGCACGACCTGACCGCGCGCCGCGGCCGCATCGGTGACGTGCGTCCAAACTTCGACCTCGACGTTTTTATCGGCAAGCGCAGGTGCGAACGCTTCAAGTGCGTTCAGGTCGAGACCGCTCCAACCGGCCGCCGGCAACACGCCGACGCGCACGCAGAGCGGACGGGCGTTCGAGGCCGACCAGTCGGTCGCGATCGCGAGTTCCTCGCGCGTGCCGATCGTCGGCGTGCCGCCCGCATCGAGGACGGCGGAGAGGCGCGTCGGGGCGACCGAGCCGAGCACCACGATCGGCAGCGACGTCAGCGGGCGGAGTTCGAAGAACTCATCCGCGTCGGCCACGCACAACGCTTCGCACGCATCTTCGAGCGCCGCGGCCATGCGCCCCATGCCCCAGTTGTACGCGTCGGATTTGAGGACGGCGCGGACCGGCACGCCTGCAAATGCCGCCCACGCGCGCGCGTTGCGCGCGACCACATCTAGGTCGATCGAATATACGGGACGCAACGGCTACGGAAACTCCGTCGCCGCGACCGGATCGTTGGAGGGCGTCACGACGTCGACGTGCACGCCGCGGCGGTAGACCGCGTTCGGCACGACCCAGAGCGTATACGTGCGATATTCGCGCGACGCTTCGCCGCCGTCGGCCGGCTCTTCTTCGAAGGCGACCACGCGCACGCGTGCGTCGCTCGCGCGGATCGATTCGATCACCTGACGGTATCCGGTCCGCTTGTGCGGTCCCATCAACAGCACGATGCCGAACTCGCCGCGGAATCGCACGGCCGCGTGCAGGCCGAGCGCCTCGAGACCGGCGGTATCGCGGACCACCACGATCTGGTTGCCGCCGGGAACGGTGGTCGTACCCTGTGCGTAGGTCTTGACGCGGACTTCACGGCAACCGGAGAGCAAAAGCACCGCCACCAGCGCCGCCCACTTCCATACTTCCGGATGCCCAACTCGATTCCGCACGGTGGCCCCGGTTTCGCCACGACCCCCTCGTGTCATCCCTCGCTTGTCACAGGCGGGTCCGATGGGTCATTCTAGGAGCGTACACGCGTCCGGCTGAGGATGGTCCATGTTCCACGCGCTCGTTCTTGCGGCGCTCGCCGCGGCTCCGTCCCCGACGCCGGCACCCTCGCCGACGCCGGCCGGACTGCGCGTGATCGCGACCGTCCACGCCTCGACCGCGTGCGCCGAGATCGCCACCCACGCAAATGCCGCGATCGCATCGGCCCTCGCCAACGACACGACCCTGACCGAGACGATCAAGGCCCTGCACGGTGCCAATCTCGACGGGAACGTGATCAAGCACCGGAACGGCCTCGACGCGCTCGGCAGCTACGCCAAGACGCTCACGCTCCAGGCCCTCAGCGGCGACGCCGAGGTCAAGCGCCTGCGCAAGCTGGCCGAGGCCTCGACCGACCCCCAGCGCAAGAAAGAGCTCAAAGCCTTCGCCGACTGGCTGGGCGGGGCGATGTGGCGCCAGCATAAGGTCGCTCGCGACCTGAACGGGTTCCTCGCGACGATGGACTTCTACGATATGTCGACGCTGGACGAATCCGAGAAGAACATCGACATGGCGCTCTTCGGGAGCCCGGATCAGCGCCCGGCCTTCGTGGGCGAGTTGAGCCCGACCGGCCGTCGAGACAGCACCATCTACGGCGGGCCGAACGGCGGCCCGATCGCACCTGCGGTCGAGACGCGCCCGACCTACAACGCGATGGCCGAGGCGGCAGCCAGGGATTTCGAGCTCCGCCTGCCCGCGATCGCCAACGACGAGTCGATGGCCGCCAACCACGTCGCGGACGCAATGGCCGGCTGCTGACTGTGTCGTTGCCCTAGGGAGCGCTTCCGGCTAGACTCTGAAGTCTAGTGGCGACTCTTCGATTGCTCTCCGTTGCGGCGATGCTCGACGCCTTCGGAACCATCTTGCTCGGCAGCTGGACCCGGATCAACGGGGCCGGTATGACCTGTCCGCAATGGCCCGCTTGCCCGCTCGACTCGGTGACGCTCTGGGAGTGGACCCATCGGCTCTTCGCCGTCCTCCTCGTCCCGCTGGTGATCGCGACGGTCGCTATGGCCTGGAAGCACCGGAAAGCCGCACCCGCCTGCATGCCGCTCGCCGGCACCATCGTCGCGCTCTTCATCGTGCAAGTGCTGCTTGGTGCAGCTACCGTCCATCTCGCGAACAGTCCGATGTCGGTCGTCCTCCACTGGGGCACCGGCATGGCTTTCATCGCCGCCCTGACCGCGATGGCCCTGATCGCGGACGCCGCTCCTCGACTGAGCTTCACGACGATCACAGGCGCCCTTGCGGGCACCGCATTCCTCGCCTTCGTAACCATGTGCGTCGGCGCGTACGTGAGTTCGTCCGGCGCCGGTCTTGCCTGCATCTCCATTCCCGGATGCGCGGGCAACGTCGTCGTCTACACGCCCGGGCAGTTCGTGCAGATGCTCCATCGCTTCGTCGCGGCCGCCACGTTGATCGTCGCCACCGGCACCGTCGCGCTGGCCTGGATGCGAGCCGCTTCGTTGCGCGTGCGCGCGGTCGCCACCGCCGGTCTCGGACTGGTCTTCGTGCAAGTGCTGCTCGGGTTGCTGAACGTCGTGATGCGACTGCCGATGGATCTGCGCGAAGCGCACGCCGCCAACGCCGCGCTCGTCTTTCTCGCCTTCGTCGTCGCCGCGATCCTCGCCGCACTCGACGCGCAAGCGCTCGTTCCGTCCGCGCAGGACGCGCGATGAGAGAGACGCTCTCGCGTCTGGATGCACCCGGCCAGCCGGGCAAGACGGCGCTGCTGACGGCGTACTTCGAACTCACCAAACCGCGCATCATCGCCCTTCTGCTGATCACGACGGCGGCCGCGATGGTGATGGCCGCGCGCGGCGTTCCACCGCTCGCGCTGACGTTCTGGACCTTGCTCGGCGGCGCGCTCGCGGCCGGCTCGGCCGGCGCCCTCAACTGCGTCTTCGATGCGGATATCGACAGCCTGATGCGGCGCACGCGCACGCGCCCGATTCCGACCGGCACGATCTCGTCGCTCGATGCCACCATCTTCGCGGCGATCCTCGGCATCGCGTCGTTCGCGATCCTGTACTTTCTCGCCAATCCGCTCGCAGCGTGGCTCTCGCTCTGCGGCAACGTCTACTACGTCGCGATCTACACGATGTGGCTCAAGCGCCGCACGCCGCTCAATATCGTGATCGGCGGCGCGGCCGGCGCCGTTCCGCCGCTGGTCGGCTGGGCCGCGGTGACCGGCACGATCGGCGGACCCGCGCTCGGTCTGTTCGCCTTGATCTTCCTCTGGACGCCGCCGCACTTCTGGTCGCTCGCGTTGATCGCCGAGACCGACTACGACAAAGCCAAGATCCCGATGCTGCCCAACGTCAGCGGCGAACATCGTACCAAGATCGAGATCGTCTGGTACACCGTGATCCTGGTGATCGCGTCGCTCGCGCTCTACCCGATGCACGTGATGGGCGTGATTTACTTCGGCGCGGCCGCCGTGCTCGGCACGATCTTCCTGATCGACGCGATCCGGACGTTACGCGACCCGGCGCAGGTCTGGGCGCGCACGACGTTCCGCTTCTCGCTGCTCTATCTCGCGCTGATGTGCGCGGCGATGGTCGTCGACCGAATCTTCCTTGCGTAACTCGCGCGATCTCCCGCTGCTCCTAACGCTCGGGCTGGGCGTCTTCGCGGGCGCGCTCGATCTCGGCGTGCTCTCGCCCGCGCTCCCCAGGCTCGCAGAAGATTTCGGCGTGGCGACCGGCGACTCGGCCTGGGTCTTCACGCTCTACTTGCTGGTGATCGTCGCTTCGATCGCGATCGCCGGCGTGCTCGCGGATCGGTACGGTCGCCGCGTCGTCTACATCGCCTGCGTCGCGACGTTTGCGGTCGGCAGTCTGCTCGCGATCCTCGCGCCGAGCTATCCGGTTTTCTTGCTCGCGCGCGCGTTGCAGGCACTCGGTGCGGGGGGCATCTTCCCGGTCGCAGTCGCCGCGATCGGCGACGTCGTGCCCGAGAACCGGCGGGGAGCTGCGCTCGGATTGGTCGCCGCGACCTGGGGATTGGCGGCGATCATCGGACCGACATTCGGCGGCATCGTCACTCACTTCGTCTCGTGGCGCTGGATCTTCGCCTTCAACATCCCGCTCGCACTCGCGGTCATCTGGCTCGCACGCACGCACGTGCCGAGCATCGCACCGCACGTGCGCGGTGCGCTCGACAAGCTCGGGTTGGCGACCCTCTGCCTCGGATTGCTCGGACTCACCTACGGCATCACCGCGACCCGCTGGCCGATCGCGCTCCTCGGATTGATCGTGCTCGGGCTTTTCGTCTTCATCGAGCGTTCGTCGCCCAATCCGATCGTGCCGCCCGCGCTCTTCGCGACGCCGCAGTTGATCAAGACGTACTCGCTCGAAATCGCGATCGGCATCCTAGAAGGCTCGCTCTTCTTCATCCCGACCGTGCTAGTCGGCGCGCAAGGCCTCTCGTACATGGCGGCCGGCTTCGTCGCGGCGCTCGGTGCGGTCACGTTCGTCGCGGTCATCCCGGCCGCCGGTCGCGCGCTCGACCGGATCGGTAGTCGCGACGTGCTGATCGGCGGCGCGCTCTGCACCGAGGTCGGCCTCGCGATCTTCGCGCTCGGCTTCGGATCGATCTGGCTCTCGCTGCTCGCGATGATCGTCGCCGGCGTCGGCTTCGGCGCATTGCTCGGAGCACCGACGCGCTACATCGTCACCAACGCGACGAAGCCCGCCACCCGCGCGACCGCGGTCGGCCTGCTCAGTCAGGCGTTGATCGTCGGTCAGATCCTCGGCGGCTCGATCGCCGGCGGCGTGATGAACGCCGCACAGAGCATCGGCGCCGGATACCGCGACACGTACCTGATCTTCGCCGCAGTCGCCCTGGTCGCACTCGGCTTGACGATAACGCTAGCCGATCGCGCGACCGAACGCGCGATAAATTCGCCAGAGTAGGTAGCCGGCCGTCGCGAAGATCGCGAGCACGACCAGTAGATCGAGGATACCGTCGAAGC
Source organism: Vulcanimicrobiota bacterium (assembly GCA_030854585.1). GTDB lineage: Bacteria > Vulcanimicrobiota > Vulcanimicrobiia > Vulcanimicrobiales > Vulcanimicrobiaceae > JALYSX01. The sequence continues at coordinate 3,994 of JALYSX010000110.1, read as the reverse complement.
CGGCGACCGAATCGCCACACATGGACACCGCCGCGCGTTTGAGCCAGAGGTCCAACGTCTCGAATGGATTGGTCGCGACGCCGTCCAGGCCATCGAGTTCCGAGACGATCTCGTTCGGACTCCACGAGCCGGTGTAGACCAAGTCGCGGATCGTTCCGGTCTTGTCGACGACGGCCAACGTCTCACTATGGATCAAGCCGAGCGTAGGGTCGGCGAACGGATCCAGCCCGAAGGCCGCATCGACATTTAGCACGTCGTTCGGCGCACCGGTCGCGAACGTCCAGCGCGTAGGATCGGCACCGAACGTCGCTCCATATTTCTTGAGAACCGGAGGCGTGTCGAACTGTGGATCGAGCGTGACCTCGAGCAGGCCGACGTCGCGTTTGGCGAAGAGCGTCTGCAGTTGGCCGAACTTCGCGGTCGTGAGCGGGCACTCGCGCGCATCCCGGCAGCGGGTATAGATGAACCCGACGACCAGGTTCTTGCCGAGATAACGCGCGAGCGTAAACGGCTTTCCGTTCTCATCCATCAGGGTCGTCTGCGGAACCTTATCGCCGATCGCCAGTTGACTGACTTCGCGCACCGCCGATGGGGGGGCCGCGCTCGCGGCATCGACCAAGACGTCGCGAAGGGTCGCGGGCTTCGCGCTCTCGTCCTCGGTCGCCGCGATCCGGTCGCCGGCGTGGATCTTCGCAAGTGAGTCCGCGTCGATGCGGTATGCGGCGGTGACGCCCGGCTCCTTGGCGGTCTTATCGCGCTCGACGATCGCCACACCCTTGCTTGCCTGAACGGCCAACACCGTACCGCGAAACGCGCCGTGCGCGTCGGCTCCGACCACACACGCGAGGAACGCGAGCACCATCCCGGAAGTCCCGAGCATGAGGTTCCGCCAGTTCGACCGTCGCGCGAAGATGCTCGCGCAGCGGCCGTGGACCGAACGCGAGCGCCGCATCGTCTGGCGCGGGCTCACCGGTCGAATGTCCATCGCGATCGAACCGGTCGTCGGCATGATTTTCTTCACGTTCTTCACCTGGGGGGTCATCTGGCGGTCGCAGCACGTCGCGACGGATGCGACCCTCTACAAGATCGCGCCGATCTTCGCTCTGGGAGCGATCGCCTTCGCCATCTATGCTATCGCGGTCATGGTCGCGCCGCTAACGGCTTTCCTGCAGACTCGCAAACCGATCTACAAGGTCGACGGCTACGTGCGCTACCGCGCGCCCGACGAATACTCCGAGATCGGTGCGGTCGGCTATATGGCCGCCCTCTTCGAAGACCGCTCGCCGGCCGGCGAATGGGAGGTCTTCGGCACCAAGCGTCTGCCCGAACGGACCATCCCGGCCCTGGTGGAGTTCTCCGAGTTCGGTGGCATCCACACCATCGACGGCCGCTCGACCGGCCTCGTCCCCGACGGCGAACTCCCCCTCCTCGCCATCGGCATCGCCCCGCGACATTGATCCTGATCGGCGGTCCCGAACGCGTCGATATCGTCATCGCGGAGTACGATCCGCGCTGGCCCGAGCGTTACGCAGTCGAGCGCGAGCGCATCGCGACCGCGCTCGCCGAGAACGCCATGCGGATCGAGCACATCGGATCGACGTCGGTGCCGGGGCTCGGCGCGAAACCGATCGTCGACATCCTCGTCGCGGTGGCCCACCCCGACGACGAGGCGTGCCATCGGGGCGCGCTCGAACGCGCGGGCTATGTTCTGCGCGTTATCGAGCCCGGTCACCGGATGTATCGGACGGCCGAACGCGACGTGCACGTGCACGTCTGGGCCGACGGTACCGACGACATCGTGCGTCACGTGGCGTTCCGCGATCTGCTACGCTCGTCTGCCGACGCACGCTCGACCTACGAAGGCGTGAAACGGGAGCTCGCTTCGCGTAGCTGGGACGACTCGAACGCCTACGCAGAAGCGAAGACGCAGGTGATCGCGCAGCTTCTCGGCTAGAGTCCTTCGAGACGCGGAGTTTACCCTGAGCTCCGTCGAAGGGCTCCTCAGGATGACACAACACGCAGGGACGACACCACAAAAAAAGCGGCGCCGCATTGGCGCCGCGGTGTCATCCTAAGGAGCGAAGCGTCTCGAAGGACTACTTCAGGTCTACTCGCTGGACGCTTTGCGATGGCCACATGTGGCCCCAGCCTGAGGTGACGAGGACCGAGCCGCCGATGATGAAGATCACGACCACGCCGATCAAGCCGGCGATCTGTACGAGCGTCGGGATGCCCTTGGAGATCGGAACGCCGCGCGAATCTGTTTTGTCGTACATCATGCAGCTCCCGCGAAGCGGCCGAGCACGTTGATGCCGGCCAGGAACGCGATCACGCCGCCGATCGCGAGCAATCCGAGCATGATCTTGAAGACCTGATTCTCGATGCCGGGCGTCTTCCAGTCGTCCTTGAGCGCGATCGCCGCGACGACGAACACGATCACCGAGCCGACGGCGGCGACGGTACGTTCTACGATGACCCAATCGATATGCATTGTAGCCGTCCTTAAATCAGGTAGAAGATCGAGAAGAGCACGACCCAGATAACGTCGACGAAGTGCCAGTACAGCGTTCCGGCGGTCAGGCCGAAGTACTTGTCTTTGGTATACGTGCCGTGGAGCGACTGGAGCAAGAGCGTCGTCAGGTAGATCACGCCGACCGCGACGTGAAACCCGTGCATGCCGGTGAGCGTGAAGAACGAGGCGCCGAAGATACCGCTACCGCTCCAGGTCACGTGGTCCTTGAGCATCAGGGTCGTGTACTCGTAGCCCTGGCCGCCCAAGAACATCACGCCGAGGACGATCGTCGCGATCATGCAGACGGCGTATTTGGTGAAGTTGTTATGCTTCCAATTCTCGAGCGCATAGTGCATCGTGCAGCCGGATCCGAAGAGCACCATCGAGTTGAACGACGCGAACGCGACGTCCAGGCGCGAGATACCGGCCGGCGGCCAGCCCTGACCCGTGTTACGCAGGTAGAGATAGGCGAAAATGAACGACGCGAAGAGCACGACGTCGCTGACCAGGAAGAGCAAGAACCCCTGGAGCCGGAGCTCGCGGGTCTCGACGTAGAGCTGGTCCGGACCGTCGTCGTGGGCGATCGCGTCGCCGTGAGGAACTGTAACTACAGCCACTACTTAAATTTCCTTATTAATCCTGAGCAACGTCGAAGGACCTTAGTGTCCCGGCACGGGGCCGGGTGTGTCGTTGAGTTCGTCTTCGAGGCCCGCATACGGTAGCGGCTCCGCGAAGTCGTACGGCGTCGAGAAGACGGTCGGGATGTGTTTGAAGTTGTAGTAGTGCGGCGGCGACGGGATCTGCCATTCGAGCGTGCGCGCACCCCACGGATTCGGACCGGCCTTCTTGCCGTTCCGAAGACTGTAGAGCATGTTCCCGAAGAACAGCAACAGCGCGAACGTCATCACGAACGAGAAGATCGATTCGATCTGGTTCCACTGCTGGAACTGCGGATCGTAGGTGGCGACGCGGCGCGGCATGCCGAGCAAGCCGACCATGTGCATCGGCAAGAACGTGCCGTTGAAGCCGATGAAGAACAGCCAGAACGTCCACTGCCCGAGCTTGTCGTTCATCAGACGACCGGTCATCTTGGGATACCAGTAGTAGACGCCCGCGAGCAGGCCCATCAGCGAACCGCCGACCAGCACGTAGTGGAGGTGAGCGACGATGAAGTACGTGCCGTGCGCGTGCAGATCGAACGGCACTGCCGATAAGAACACGCCGGTGATGCCACCGAACGTGAACGTCGCGATGAAGCCGATCGCGAAGAGCATCGCGGTGGTATACCGGATCTTACCTTCCCAGAGGGTCGCGACCCACGAGAAGATCTTGATACCGGTCGGGATCGCGATCAACATCGTCAGGATCATGAACGGCAGTTGCAGCGCCGGCGCCATGCCCGAGGTGAACATGTGGTGCGCCCAGACCATAAAGCTGAGCAGCGCGATCGTGACCGACGAGAACGCGATCATCTTGTAGCCG
>JALYSX010000091.1 GCA_030854585.1 Vulcanimicrobiota bacterium | reverse complement strand
CCCGATCTCGCGATCGCGATGACGACCAATCCGCACCTGCACGTGTTCTCGGCGAACGGCTACTACGACTTCGCCACGCCGATGTACGCGACCGAATACACCCTGCGACACCTCGGCCTCAACCCGGCGCTCCAGAAGAACATCACGTTCGGCTTCTATCCGTCCGGCCACATGGTCTATCTCAACCCAGCGGCGCTCGCCACGTTCAAGGCCGATCTCGCCCGCTGGTACGATCATGCGCTGTGAGTGAAGCGCGCAGGGCGGCCTACGCGCTGCGCTTCGCGCTCACGCTCCCATACACGTTGTTCGCGCTCGTCTGGGGGCTCTGCTGGGGCGGACGTTTGACCTGGCATCCGGGCTGCTTCATCGAGTGTAGCGGCATGCGCGGCGGTTATCCGCGAGGGGGTCTCACGATCGGCTCGCTCTGGCTCTGCGGTGGATTGAACGACGAGCGACGCCTGGTGCATGAGGCCGTACACGCGACCCAATGGGCGATCTTCGGACCGTTGCTACCGCCGCTCTATTGGATCGCCGAGCTATTCCGGCCACACGGACGAAATCCGTTCGAACGCTGGGCCGGCCTACGCGACGGCGGGTATCTCCCCTAAATCACGACGTTGCGGCTTCGATAGCGAGCGTACCGGAGGCCGCGTCCAGCGTCGCATACGCTCCGATTGGAAGCGTCCACTGTTCGCCCTCGTGCCCGATCGGGGCGCCCGCTACGACCGGCATTCCCAGATCCACGAGCCGGTCGGCTAGCACATAGGTGAGTCGCCGCTCGGGCGCGGCGTCCTCGGGCGCATCGCAATTCGAGAATGTTCCGAGCGCGATCCCCGCGGCGCGACGAAAACTCGCGCTCGCCCGCAACTGCGTGAGCATCCGGTCGATCCGATATGGCGCCTCTTCTACTTCTTCGAGAAAGACGATCGCATCCGTACAGTCGATCTCGTACGGCGTCCCGACCATCGCGGCCATAAGCGAGAGATTCCCGCCAGCGAGCCGCCCGCGCGCGCGCCCCGCACGGATCGCACACGGACGTTCTACTGCAAGCGTGCCGACCGGCACGTCCGAGAACATCGCACGCTGGAGCCACGCACGCTCCAGCGGACCAAGCGCAAGTGCGATGACGGGGCCGTGAAAGGTGACGACGCCCGCGCGAGCGGTGCAGACGTTCAGCAGCGCGGTCAGGTCAGAGTAGCCTAGAAGTACTTTCGGGTCGGCGCGCAGCGCGTCGTAGTCTACCAAGTCGAGCAGCCGCGTCGTACCATATCCCCCGCGCACCGCGAAGATGCCGCGCACGGCCGGATCGCGCAGGGCCGCATTGATATCCGCCGCTCGCTCCGCATCGGTACCGGCTAAATAGCCGTGTCGCCCGAGCACGTGCTCGCCGCGGACCGCGCGCAGGCCGAGCGCCTCGACGCGCTCGACCGCCGCGTCCAGGTCGGCATCGGAGGCCAGCGGACCGGCCGGAGCGATCAGGGCGATCGCGTCGCCGCGGCGCAATGCGGGAGGGTAGATCATGCTTTTGATAACGCGACGCGCTCCGGATAGATCGGGCGATTGACGATGCGGCGCAGCGCATCGGCCTCGGCCGTCAGCGCGAGATCGGAGAAGCGCGCGAACGCCTCGCGCTCCGCCTCGCCTTCGGCGAAGCGCTCGTTCTGCTGCAGATCGACCGTGCCTTCGACCTTCAGAAACCGGACGTAGCGGCCGTCGTCGTCGAACCCGGTCTCGACCAAGCCCGCATCTTCGAAGATCCGGACGGCCGCACTGACAGTCCGCTCGTTCGCCTTGTCGAGTTCGAGCGTCCGCGCGATGTCGACGAAGGTAGAACGCAGTTCGCCTCCGTGCGCCATGCCCTTCATGCCGCGATAGAGTTCGCGCAGGACGCGCAGGTTCGGCGCGTCGCGATCGATGATGAACTCGTTGATGCGTTTGTCGGCATCGCCGTAAAGCAGATGGATCTCGGCCGGCAGTCCGTCGCGCCCGGCTCGGCCGGCCTGTTGGTTGAACTCGGTGAAATCGAAGTTGAGGTGATAGAGCGCGACGTGCCGGACGTCGGGCAGGTCGATGCCCTCGCCGAACGCCGAGGTCGCGATCACGATGCGGATCTCGCCCGCGCGGAAGAACTTCTCGACCTGCAGGCGGTCTTCGGTCGGCATGCCGGCGTGATAGAACATTACGGTATCGCCGAGCCGTTTGCGCAAGCCCTCGGCGACCTTCTGGGCTTCGGTGCGCGACATGCAGTAGACGATCGACTTGCCGTCTTCGGAACGCTCGAGCAACTCGGCGAGATAGCCGATCTTGTCCTTGGTTCCGCGCGCGTCGATCATGCCGAGATTCTCGCGCACGGTCGGGTCGATCACCCACGCTTCGATCCGGAGTTCGCGTGCGACGTGCTCGAAGGCGGCGTCGCCCGCGGTCGCCGTCAGCGCCAGCACTTGCGGCGACCCGAGCGACGCGATCGACGCACCCAGCTTGCCGTAGGCCGGTCGATGCTTGGACTCGTAGAGATGGTGCGCTTCGTCGACCACGACCAACCGCGGGATGCTCGGACCGGCGAACGCCTCACGGTGAAAGGTCAGGAACTCCGGGGTGGCGAGAATGATGTCCCACGATCCGTCGTCGAGTGCTGCGAAGAGCACGCGCCTGTCGTCGGGTGAGATCGAGCCGTTCGCGCGAAGGATGCGCAGGCCGAACGGGTCGAGCTTGCGCGTCAACGCTTCGTACTGGTCGTTCGCGAGCGCCCGCAGCGGATAGATCACGAGCGTTTTCTCGCCATGCGCGAGCGCGCGACGCGCCGCCGTCAGTTGGAAGCAGAACGACTTGCCGCGACCGGTGCCGAGCACCGCGAGCGTGTTCTTGCCGGCATCCACCCGCTCGAGGACGTCGAGTTGGGCGCGATGCGGACGATGCTCGCCGAGCAACGCGCGGATCAGAGCCTCGTCGTCGCCGCGCGGGCGTTCGCGTGCCGGACCGGCCGCGCGAGCATCGAAAGCCGCGACCCGCTTTCGCCAGACGAAGATGTTGACGCCGCGATGCTTCTCCCCACCTCCGGTGAGAGTCGCCACGCGCGCGCCGTAGGGCGAGCCCTCGTCGAAGACCGGCGCGATCTCGCGCGCGATCTCCTTACGGATATAGCCGACCTGGAGGTTGCCGAAGCGCACCGCGATCGCGTTCGGATCGTATTCGTTCTCCGGTTGACGGATCAACTCGAGTTCGGCGCCCTCACACAGACCCGCGAGCATATCCTGACGGCCTTCGAACGAGACTCCGACGATCTTGGTATGGAATGTCTCCGCATCCGCGATCCCCGAGAACGGTTCGCGCCGCAAGAACTCCTCGCGGCGTAAAAACGCGTCCGCAATAAATGCAGACGCGTCGGTATCGGCGACGGCCCTTCGAGACGCCGCTTGCAGCGGCTCCTCGGGGTGAAACTGGAGTGCTTCCAGCGCCCGTTCGAACGCCGCCTCCGACTTGGTCGGAGACGGCATCGCACGCTTAGTTCTCGCTTGCGTCATCCTGAGGAGCCGGCGCAGCCGGCGTCCCGAAGGACGTCGCTTCTTCTTCCGTTCGCGTCGGGGCGGTCGGTTCGAAGCCTTCGAGGTTGAGTTTCACCTCTTCGTGCCCTTGATCGAAGGCCGCATCGTGCAGACCCTGATTCTGGGCGTCGAGCGGATCGACGTCGTCGTCATAGTGCTCGTCGATCTGCGGATCTTCGAGCGCGGTGGTCGCGCCCGACTCATCGCGAGTGCGCTTGTAACGCGTCGGACCGGTCGAGGGCTGACGGGTCGACTTGGCCTTGTCGCGACGCGCGCGACGCGCGGCCACGATATCTTCGCGGGCCTGTGCGCCGCGGCTCCCGAGTGCCGTTGCGTCTGTACGCGAGCGCGGGGCCGCAGTGCCGCCTGTCGTGAGAGCGGCCGAGCGCCGGGCCGTCGCGGCCGCCATCTGACGTTCGCGGAACTTCAGCACGAGCGGAGCGGAGTAGAAGATCGAGTGATAGCCGCCCGAGCAGATGCCGACGAGCAGCGCGAACGCGAAATTCTGCAGCGAGGCCCCGCCGAAGGCGAGCAGCGCGACGAGCGTGATGACGACGGTTGCGAGCGTGTTCACCGAACGCGTCATCGTCTGCAGGATCGACGTGTTGACGATCTCGTCGAACGGCTTGCCGTCCATCAGCTTGACGTTCTCGCGGATACGGTCGAGGATGACGATCGTATCCATGATCGAGTAGCCGATGACGGTCAGCACCGCAGCCAGGAACGCGTCGTCGACGCGCCGGCCGGCGATGCCGTAGATGCCGATCATCATCAGCGAGTCGCG
>JALYSX010000080.1 GCA_030854585.1 Vulcanimicrobiota bacterium | reverse complement strand
TTGGTATTGGGTGGCCTAAAGTCGTGATCGCATCGCTTGCCCAACGCCGCGGGGTTCGTCAGTTCGCCAAGTTCGCGGTGGTCGGGCTCTCCGGCACGATCGTCAATCTGGTCATCTTCACGTTGCTCCAGCGCGTCGACCCGATGCACGCGCAACCGCTCCACTACAACGTGATCTACACGATCGGCTTCATGGCGGGCGGCCTCTCGAACTACTATCTCAACCGTATTTGGACGTTCCGTTCGACCGGGCATGCGGTCCGCGAAGGCGCGCAGTTCCTGACGGTCTCCGCGATCGCGCTCGCCGTCGCTCTCGGTCTCGGGCTCCTCCTGCACGGCTATCTCGGCTACGGACACAAGATGTGGCTGGTCGCCACCCTAGGCGGCATCTGCGTCAACTTCTTCCTGAACAAATATTGGACGTTCAAGCACGTCAATTGAGGCGTCCTCGGAGACGCTCGCTGCGGGAGCGTCTCGAAGGACTGCCATGGTTTGCCATCACCGCGGCCATCGCGGTGTTGATCGGCTTGCTCTTGCGGCTCAAGGGGATCCACAATCCGATCCTGGATCACCCGAACTGGCGGCAGGGCGATATGGCCTCCGTTGCGCGCAACTTTGCGCAGTTGCAGTACAACCCGCTCTATCCGCAGGCCGACTATGACGGCGCACCGCCCAACTACGTCGAGCTGGAGCTACAGATAGTGCCGTTCCTTGCCGCGACGCTCTACAAGTTGGTCGGCATCCACGAGATCTTCGGCCGCCTGATCACGATCGGCTTCAGTCTCGCGACCGTCTGGGTGCTCGCGCTCTTCGGTCGCTGGCTCTTCGCGAATCCGTCGGCCGGTATAGCAGCGGCAATCGCGTATGCGATCATGCCGGGCTCCGTCTACTACGGACGGACCTTCACGCCCGACGCGACGATGGTCTTCTTCCTGGCCGCCGCACTCTACGTCGGATCGCACATGCTCGTCGAAGACGAAGCGCTCGGCTGGGGTACGGTCGCGCGCGCAACCGCGCTCGTCACGCTCGCCTATCTGGCGAAGTCGGTGGCGGTCGTCGCCGCGTTGCCGCTCCTCGCGGTCGCGATCGCCCGACGGCGCGCCGGACGGACGATGCCGGTGCTGCAATTGGCGACGTTCTTCGTCGTGCCGTTCCTCGTGCTTGGGTCCTACGATCGGGACGTCTCCTCGCATGCGGAATGGCATTGGGCGAGCGGCATCATGACGCTCCACGTGATTCCCGAACTGCTGGCGGCTTTTGGGTCGGGCGGAGATTTCGCGAACAAGCTCGGCCAGTTCTGGACGATGCTCGACTCGCTTCGCGCGACCATGATCGGTACGGCAATGTCCGTCCTCGCGGTAATCGGGTTCGTCGCACTCCCGTTTCTCCGGGTGCGCAGTCGATCTCTGCTCTGGGCCTGGCTCGCAGGCGGGCTGCTCTACACGTTCGTCGTCGTCACGGTCGAGCGGGTCGACTACTACATGTTCTTGCTGCTCCCACTCGCTGCGCTTGCGATCGCGGCCCTCGCGACTTTCCTCTCCGATCTCGTCGGGACGCGGGTCACGCGCTTTGGACCCGCACTCGTCACCGCGGCGGTCATCCTGGCGGCGTGGTGCGCGATCGACGGTGTGAACGCGGTCGGGCCCTACTACACGTACAACAAACAGGCGTATCGCGATGCGATCGCCCTGAACGCGACGCTCGATCCGCATGCCCTCGTCGTGATGGCGCACTACGGGCCCGACGTGCTCTACTACATGAACCGGTTCGGCTGGGAAGAGGACCCGCTGCTCTGGCGTCCGTTCGACCAGAAGAGCGCGATCCGAAAAGGCGCGCGCTACTTCATCTCGATCGAGGATCGCCGCATGCGTCGCAACGTCGCGCTCTGCACCTGGCTCCAACAGTTCCCGCTACTCGCGAAGAGCGGAGCGAGTTGGCCCGTCTACGAGACCGACTTCGCGAAGCGCCGGGCAAAACCGGGCTCGTGCGGCTAGATTTCTAACGGCCTAGGCGTAGGGCCGTTCTTCCGGTTGGGAGACTGTTCGCTGGCCACCTCGCGGTAGAGGTATCGCGTGGCTTTTGTCAGCAGTTCGGCGACGCGGAAAAGACCGTCGCCGGAGATCGTAATCGCCTGCCACTCGATCGCCTCATGGCGGTGAACCAACGTATACGTATCGTTTCCGACGGCATAGATCGCGAACTCGTTGGAATCCGCGACGAGCGTGGCGCTTTCGAGCAGTTCGGCATCGATACGTGGAATAAGTTTCATTGAGATCTCCGAAGACGCGAGAAGTATGCCACCTTCGTACCCTGCCATATGGCAATTCTGACCTATGGAAGCGGCAGTAGCGACCCCGCGGCGCCCGCGGGCTCGCCCTTGGTGGTCGCGCCAGATTCGACGAGTTGGCGATAGGCGACCAGCCGGTTGAGATCGCGAGCGACATCTTGCTGGAGATCGTACGAGGCCTTGATCGCCTTCGTCAGATCCTGGGTGTCGTAGGTGTAGTCGAAGCGCTTGAGGCTCTTGAGGATCATTTTGTTCGCATCGTTCAACTCGATGTAAGACTTCTGCAACTGCCGGCCGGCCAGTTCGTATGTCGGATAGTTCGAGATCACGATCTCTCGCTTGAGCCTGGCGTTCTCGATGGCGGCGTGCATCGCGATCAGTCGGACGCTCTGCGGATCGTACTTGGAAGCATCCGCGATCGTGCCGGCGGCGGCGTCGAAGTCGCCCTTTTCGAACTGCAACTGCGCAAGCACGGCGGCTGCGCCGACGAAGCCCTGCTGCGCGCGGGCGTCGGTCGGATCGACCTTGAGCGCGAGCCGATACGAGAGCTCCGCGTCTGCGACATTCCCGCGCGTCATCGCATCGTCGCCCTGATGGACGCGCGTGTCGGTGATCCAACGTTCGACCGAACCCGCACAACCGCTGAGGGCGAGCACCCCGACCAAGACCATCGCCGCTCCAACCGCTCGCATCATCCTCCTACCGCCCGTGATTGACCAGATGCGCCACGAGCTTGATGATCTCCGCCGAAGGCCAGAGCAGGAGCTGTGAGAGAAGCCACCCGATGATAGCCGTCAACGAGAGATAGAAGACCATCGATTTGACATCCTCGTGCGAGCGCTCCCCCTTCACCGCTTCGTCGACGATGATCGACGACGTGGGGTCCACGAAGAACGTGAAGGCGATCGTTCCGATACCGTTGATGATGCCCGAGATCCCGATCGCGGTTCGCGCGACGTTCACGTCGAGAACGCTCGCGTAGTAGGCGGCGACGACGCCGATCGCATAGATGCCGGTCACGACCACGTTGAAGATCAGCAGACGGCGCGGGATGTTCTTGGCCGAAAATGTCCGGACCTCCGCGAGGCCGGGTACCCGGATATGCGAGATGATATCGCCTATCACGCGCGGATCGAAAAGCCGTATCATCGAATGCGGCAACGACTTCGTCCGCTCGAACGAACGCACGCCGCGCACGTACATATACGTGAACATCGGCAGCAGCAGGCTTCCGACAATCGTACCGACCGTCCCCGCGATGATGATCGCGCGGAGTTGCCACTCGAACGTCGATTGGATCTGAGCCGTCGCGATCTGCGCCGCCGGCAACATCAGGTGGCCGGCCTTGGGGACGAGCGCCTTGACCGCGTTGCCGGCGCTGTCCGAGAGCGGGCCGAGCATCAAGGTATAGACCAGCGTCGCGAGACGGCTAGCCGTTACGAACAGGTTGAACAGCGAGATCGAGGTCGCGATCCGGCCGGTCCGCACGCCCGCCAACCGAGCTGCGTACGCACCGATCTGAATTGCCTGGACCAACACGTTGATCGCGAGCGCGACCACGAGTTGCCACGACCAGAACGATATCGCGCTAAGCGGCGCTGCGTGACCAGTCAATCGATGTTTCGTCGACGGGTCCGAGAACGCACAGACCTAGGTTCTCGGGTGCGAAGAGTTCGTAGGCCACCGAACGCACGTCATCGAGCGTGACCGCGTCTACCCGGGCTTCGATCTCATCGGTGCCGATCTGCCGGCCGAACGTGAACTCGTTGCGACCCAGGCGGATCATCCGGCTCGAGCTCGACTCGAGCGCGAGCGTCAGGCTACCCTTCATGTGTTCTTTGGCCAAGTGGAGCTCCGCTGCGGTAACGCCTGCATGGCGTACCGATTCGAACTGCTCACCGATCACGTCGACGCACTTCTGCACGTTCTCC
>JALYSX010000070.1 GCA_030854585.1 Vulcanimicrobiota bacterium | reverse complement strand
GTGATGGCGTCGTGGGCCGTCCCCAAGGGCCCGTCGCTCGATCCCGCCGAGAAGCGCCTCGCGATGCACGTCGAGGATCACCCGGTCGAATACAACAAGTTCGAAGGCAACATCCCCAAGGGCCACTACGGCGCGGGTGCGGTGATCCTATGGGATCGCGGCACCTACGCGCTCGCCGAAGGGACCGATCCAGCCACCGAGATCGCCAACGGCAAGATCAAGTTCTACATGTTCGGCAAGCGTCTGCGCGGCATGTTCACGCTCGTACGCATCAAGAACAAGGGCGACGATGACGGCGACCCGTGGCTGTTGATCAAGGATACCGACAAATACGTCGTGCGCGGACACGATGCGGCGGACGACGCGACCTCGGTCAAGAGCGGCAAGACGATCGAGGAGATAGCCGCCGATCCGAAGGCCAAGAAGTGGATCTCCCCTGAAGTCGATCGCGGCCGCGCGAAGCCGCGCGCCGTCAAACGCGATCCGCTCCCGAAGATCGCGTCGCCGATGCTCGCGACCGTCGCCGACGCGCCGTTCGACGGCGACGACTGGCTCTTCGAGATCAAGTGGGACGGCTACCGCGCGATCTGCTCGGTCGACGCAGACGGAAAGCTCACGCTCGTCTCGCGTAACGGGCTGGACCTCTTGAAGAAGTTTCCGGAACTCGCGGATCTCGCGGGTGCGTTCCGTTCGATTCCGATCGTCGTCGACGGCGAGATCGTGAGTCTGGATACGACCGGCCGTTCGTCGTTCGGGCGACTGCACGACCACGGCCGCGACAAAGTCCCGCTCACGTTCGTCGCCTTCGATCTGCTCTATGCCGACGGCCGAGACCGGCGCAAGGAGCCTCTCGAAGAACGCAAGGCCTTGCTCCAGCGCTGCATCGCCGACGAGGGCCTGGTGATGTTCTCGAAGCACGTGATCGGGAGCGGCGTCGCGCTCTTCGAGATGGCCGCAGGGAACGAGTTGGAGGGAATCGTCGCGAAGAAGCGCGCCTCGCTCTACGAGGAGCGACGCACGCGCGACTGGCTCAAGATCAAGGCCCAGAACGAGCAAGAGTTCGTGGTCGGCGGCTGGACCGAACCGCAGGGCAGTCGCAAAGGCTTCGGTGCGCTGCTGCTGGGCGCGTACGTCGGCAAGAAGTTCCGGTTCGTCGGGAGCGTCGGCTCCGGCTTCGACGCGCCCCTGCTCCGCGAGATCTCGGCCGGCCTCAGGAAAATCGCTCGAGCGACCTCGCCGTTCGACGGCTCGATCGTAGCCAACGCCCCGGCCCATTTCGTCGAACCCTTGCTCGTGGTCCAGGTCCGCTTCACCGAGTGGACCAAGGACGAGTTCCTACGCCAGCCAACGTTCCTCGGGATCCGCGATGATAAGCCGGCGAAAGATGTGGTAAAATAGCCGCGCTATGGCACATGCGATTTGGACCGGCGCGATCAATTTCGGGCTGGTGACGATTCCGGTAAAGCTGTTCACGGCGGTGCGCACGGACGATCTCTCGTTCAATATGCTGCACGCCAAGGACGACGGGCGCATCAAGTACGAGCGCACCTGCAGCGTCGACGGCAAGCCGGTCCCTTGGGATGAGATCGTCAAGGGCTACGAGTACGAAAAGGGCGAGTACGTCATCATCACCGACGAGGACTTCGACAAGGTCAATCCCGAGGCGACCCAGTCGGTCGATATCCTCGAGTTCGTGAACCTCGACACGATCAGTCCGATGTATTTCGACAAGCCCTACTATCTCGAACCGAGCAAACAGGGCAAGCACGCCTACGCCCTGCTGCGCGAAGCGCTCTTGACCGCGAACAAGGTCGCGATCGCGCGCGTCGTGATCCGCACGAAAGAATACATCGCGGCCGTCAAGCCGGTCGGCGAAGCGCTGGTGCTCGAACTGATGCATTGGGCGAGCGAGATCGTCTCGAGCGAGACGCTCGAACTGCCGCGCGGCGAGTCGTTGCCCGAGGCGGAGATGGCGATGGCCAAGATGCTGATCGACACGATGAGCGTCGAGGCGTTCGACGCCGAGAAGTTCACCAATCGCTATCGCGACGAACTGCTCGCCATGATCGACGCGCGAGCCGCCGGCAAAGAGCTGCCGAAAGCGAAGAAGGCGCCGGCCCGCGCCAAGGTCGTCAACCTCATGGACGTGCTGGCCGCGTCTCTCGAAGCGAGCAAGAAGCGCAAGACCGAGAAGAAGAAGAGCAGCGCCGCTTAGGTCTTAGACCTCGCTGACCGGTGCCTCGGTCGCCGGCGCGCCGGTGTGGGTCTCGGTGCGATGCGGCACGAAGATGCCGACCGCGAGTGCGAGCAGCGAGAAGATCAACGACTCCACCCCCGCAAAGCCCGAACCGTAGCGGCTGAAGATGCCGGTCGAGAGCGGCGGCGCGAGAATACCCGCAGCCGCATCGAGCGAGGAGCTCACGCCGAGCACGGTGCCCTGATCGCGTTCGCTTGCGGTGTTGCTGATCATCGCCGTTATCCCCGAACTCGCGAGCGACTGGCCGAACGCGAAGAGGGCCATCACGAGCGCCATCGCAGCGATGTTGTGCACGAATGGCACGAACGCGAACCCGATGAAGAGCGCGGCGATCCCGACGTTGGCCATGCGGTAGTCGCCCGCCCGTTCGGAGACGTTGCGAACGGCGAACACATTCATGAAGACGCCGATCAACGCGAACGCCGAGAACGCGTAGTCCGTCTGTGTTTGACCGAAGCCGAGTTGCGCCGCGAAGTAGAGCGCGATCACGAGATACCAGCCGTAGAGCGCCATCGAGAGCGCCGACTTCTGGAGGAGGATCGGACGAAAGCGCGGATTACGCAACGTCGCGATCACGTCGCGCAGACCGACCGACTCGCCGCCTTCGCGTTCGGCCTTGCTCCGCGATTCGGGCAGCATGACGATCGTGATGATCAACGTGACGACCTGGAGGCCGGCGGCTGCGAGGAACGGACCGGCGAAGCCGAAGCGTCCGAACGTGACGGCGCCGATCAGCGGCCCGAAAACCATGCCGAGACCGAACATCGCGCCGATCAATCCGAACGCGCGCGAGCGCTCCTTCGGTTCGA
>JALYSX010000050.1 GCA_030854585.1 Vulcanimicrobiota bacterium | reverse complement strand
GCCAATCCGGGCGTCATCCCGGTCCTCGCAGCGGACTATGCGGTTCCGCACTAACCATGCTCGAGCCGTACCCTGTTCCCATGCGCACCAGAGCCCCATCTTCGGAGAGCTCTCGCGAGCTCGGTGCTGGCGCATGTGCGTTGCTCGCATGCCGTGCGCGAACCGCTACGCCTAATCCGGACGGGCGCACGCTCATCCTCACTCGTCCGAGCGGCTGGCGGATCACCGTCATGAGCGAACCGGTCGGGACGACTGGCGGCGACTTCTACGGTGTCAACAGCCGTAGCACGGCATGTCAGCTCGTGGTGGGAGATGTCTGTGGAAAAGGATCGAATGCGGCCCGGCTGGTGCCGTCGGTATGCGCGCACTTCGCGGAGCCCGCCGAAATGCAACCATGCGAGCGTCTCACGCGCTGCAATGACTCTCTGAGCGGACACTTCGCTTACGACTCCTTTTGTACGGCATGGTGCGGGGACTTCCGCTCGGACGGAACAGTGGTGTACGCGAGCGCTGGACATGAGCCGGCGCTGCTGCAATCTCGTGGTGGCCAGGTCTCGCGCCTTCCCTTCGGCGGGATGCCCATCGGCGTCTGCGCCGACATCGGTGCGGAGGAGCATACGGTGACCATGCGACAAGGCGAGTCGCTTTTGATCCATACGGATGGCCTGAGCGAATGCTTCGATCGTGGCTGGCTGACGCCGCTAGACGTCTTCGATCATTTCGATGCCGTCAAAGGTTTCTTGCGTGGATGCCCCCGGCGCGACGACGTGCTCGCCGTCCTAGTTGAGCGCCTTCGTGGGGCATTCTAGCCGGCGTTGTCACCGCATCCTGAAGACTACGGGTCGCCGCGGGCGGCGGGATGGTCGTCCGACGGCGCCACGAGACGGTTGATGAATAATGATTCCAAAATGGCCCCTCTCGTCGAGCGTTGCGCCGTCTAAGTCTGAGGATAACTCGTCGAACCTGCGCACCGCCTATCCTTCTTGTCGGAGCCGGTCGTAACTCCGCTCCACGTACGATGCCAGGTCGTCAACGAAGCGTTCAATGGCCAATCGCGCGATCCACCCGCCGAGGATCGCGTCGAATGCGCGCCCGACAATGCCAAACGGCGGAAGATATTGGCCGTCCAGCGTGAGCCGGGTGAGCCCGGAATTCGGCCGAACGGTAATCAACCCGTGGAGGGCCGGTAGCGGAAGCCACCCTCTTCCATGCCAGGTAAACGAGAACGCCTCGTGCCCGCGTCCATGGTCGCTGACGTCGCGGACTTGCGATGCGTCGCACGAGATCCTCGCACGCGCCAATCCGAACGGCCCCGCCCGGTGCTCGGGGTTCGCGGCGTGAAACGACTCGACCAATTCAATCGTCAGGCTGAACGGGCACCGCACATCGCGCATGGCGTGAACGGCAACCATGCTCGACTCGAGCTGGACGCTTCGTCTGTGCAGCGCCCTTAGCTCGCGGAATCGCTTGGTGACGTCCCGCAAGATTGCTGTTATCCCCACGACGTCCCCGCTGTCGTCGCGGATCGGGAGAAGCGTGAACTCGACGGAAATGCGTGCACCGTCCTTGCGCAGCGCGGGAACCGCGAGGAGATCACCGGCACCATAGTGCGTTCGGCCGGTCCGCATCGCCTCCGCGTAGCCGTTCCAATGACGGGCTCGAAGGTTTGTCGGGATGATGAGGTCGAGCGATTGTCCAAGAGCCTCCGATTCGGAGAACCCGAAGACCCGTTCGGCTGCGTTATTCCAGAAGCGGATGAGGCCGTTGGCGTCAGCGAGGATAACGGCGTCCGGAGCCTCGTGCGCCAGCGTCCGATAGAACCGGTCGAGATCGAAGCCGCCGTTCATCGCGTATTCTTGCTTAATGCACCGTCGCTGCGAGAGATCGTTGTCATCGCCCACCGTTCGCGTTCGCTCGTACGAAGGTCTTCAAAGAGACGTCGTCATCTGGCATCAGTTCCTCCTAGATTCTTGCGGGAAGCCACCGGCGCTTGATGACGCTCGTTGGACCACTATAATCGTATCCGATCGCGTTGGCCATAACTCGGGTCGCCAGCGCCGAAGCGCGTGGACGTACCGGTGCCTCGCATTCCGTTACTTCGCCACCAGCTTCTCGTTTTGCCTCGATACGTGCCAGAGGACGATACGGTCAATTCCTCTCGCCAACGTATATACTCGTGCTCGGAACATAACAGAAATACGCATGATGACGCAGTCTGCGTGTGCCTCGTGGGTTGGTGACGCCCCCAG
>JALYSX010000039.1 GCA_030854585.1 Vulcanimicrobiota bacterium | reverse complement strand
CGGTCAGCCGGACGACGAATGCCCGTACTCCAACGATATGAAGCTGCGCGTCGACGGCGATGCATTCGTCGGCCAATGGGTCGGCAAGATTACCGCTTCAAAGGCGTGGACGAAGAACTCCGTGATCTTCGTGATGACGGACGAGACCGATTATACCGGCAACAAGACCTTCGGCGGTTGGCTCAACGCAGATGCGTGTTGCGATTCTCCCAGCGTCCCGCCCGCTGCATCGTTCTTTCCGGCCGGGGGCCAATACGGTGGCGGCCTGAGTCCGTTCGTTGCGATCGGCGATCCCGTCAAACGCGGCTTCGCGGGCCACGTCCCGTACAACCACTACTCGGTGCTCCGTACGATCGAGGAGTCGTGGGGCCTCTCGCTGCTCGGCATGGCGACCGACACGATCAACGTCAAAGGCCTGGACGACCTATTCCGTTAGGGCGCCTACGTGAACAACCGCTTCAAGAACGCTTTGTGATTATAGGTGGCCTTTTGGCCGAAGTGCACGACGAGCAGCTTCTGCGACGGGACGACGTACATCGCCTGACCGCCGGAGCCGCTCGCGTAGAACAGATCGGCGGGCGCGTCCTTCGCTCCTAGCCACCAGCCCAAGCCGTAGCGCGGATTCGCATCGGATCCGCGCAACGCTTCGCCGAAGCCGCCGGCCGCGACGAACGCGCCATATTTTAGCCACTCGCGCGCGGTGATATAGACGCCGGTCGGCAACGGATGCGTGCCGTCGGCGAGCGTTCGCCAGGACTCGTAGTTCACACCGATCGGATCGAGCACGCGCGCCTTGAGATACTCGTGCGGCGTCTGCCCGCGCGATTCTAACTTGCGCGCGAGGACCGCGCCGAAGACCTGAAGCGGGATTCCGCCGTACGTAAAGGTCGAGCCGGGAACGTCTTTGACCGCGACCTGCACCGCCTTCTCATAGTTCGGAACCGCGTTGCCGAGCCCGCCGAAGCCGATTCCGGAGGTCAGGTCGAGCAGCATGCGCAGCGTGACCGCCCGCCGCTTCTCGTCCTCGTCCCACATCGGAAAGGTCGCGCCAACGGTCTCTTCGAGATCGAGGATGCCGTCGGTCTGCGCGCAGAGCGCGGTCGTTCCCCAGAAGCTCTTGGTCCCGCTGTAGATCGCGTGCGCCTTCTCCGCGTTCCAGCCGGAGTCGTACTCCTCGAAGATGGTCTCACCGTCGCGGACGATCAGCAGACCCGCAAGCTGGTGCCGCTTTGCGTACGCGACGGCGATATCTTGGCTCATGCCGGGCGCCTTCTCCGCGCGAGAAGCGGGTGCCCGCCCCAGGCCGGGCGAAGCGCGGTTCATGGACGGTCTGCGTTGCTTCCGCTGCGGCGGCACCGACATCACCTACAAGAAGTGCAAGGTCTTCTGCGTCCGGTGCGGGCAATTGATCGCCAACTGCTGCGGTGACTAACCGCCAAAGGATAGAACGGAAGAATGATCAAGTTCATCGCATTTGTCGGCGCTTGCGCGCTGCTTACGGCCCCGGTTCTCGCGGCCGATTCGGTCGACGCCATTATCGCCAATCCGAGCGCGTTCGACGGCAAGTCGGTGCAGGTGCACGGTACGGTCGCCGACGTCCGGCAGAAGACGTCGCGCAAGGGGAACGACTACACGCTCTTCGACGTCTGTGAGACCAAGTGCGTGCACATCTATGCCCACGGAAAAGTCGGCGTTACCAACGGCGCCGTCGTCACGGTTACCGGCACGTTCACCGCCCTCAAGCACATGGGGGATTTCGACATCACCAACCAGATCCAAGCGAACGACGGCGAGGGCACGTCCACGCCGGCGCCCGCGGCGTCGGCAGCTCCGCCCGTGCGGTGAGCCGCGCATTCGTCAAAGACGATGACGATAGGCCGGAACCGGCGATCGTCTCGGCCCGCGCCCCGTACTACGTTCTCGACAACGCGCCCGCGCATCTCGACGAAGAGAAGTGCGAGCGCGCTGTCGTTCTGGACCGACCGAAGACCGGCGTCGCTGGTTTCGGCTCGCGCGTGCACGTCCGCGACGAGCATGGCGCGCAGTCGTGTTACCTGATCGTGAACGACGAAGAATCGGACCCCATCTCAGGCGCGATCGGCTACACCTCGCCACTCGCGCAGGCGCTGCTCGGAGCCCGCAAAGGCAAGAAGGTCACCTGGCATCGCCCCGTCGGCGACGCATCCCTCACGGTCGAGCGGGTGGAGTGACGAGCTTAGGCCGCGCGCGGCTGGAGCCGGTCGAGACAGCGTAGGAGGATCGCACCCGTGACCTGCGCGTCGGCGAGCGCGCGGTGCGCCCCGAGACCGCGCAACATCGGATCGCGGTCGATGCCGAGGTAGGTGCGAAGGGTTTGATTCTTGTGGTTCGGTGCGTGCGGGAACGCGCGCCGTGCAAGTGCCAGCGTGCAGATGACCGGCCGCGCTTGAAGTGCCGTGAGGAAGCTCAGATCGAACGCAGCGTTGTGCGCGACGACCGTGGCGCCGTCGCAGAGCGCGAAGAGGTCGCCCTCGATCTCGGCGTAGGTGGGCGCTTGCGCGACATCGTCGTCGTCGAGGCCGTGCACGCTGGTGGCATAGGCCGGGATCGGACGCTCCGGGTTGACGAGGGTGCTCCAGCGCTTCACGACGCGACCGTCCTGGAGGACGACGCAAGCGACTTCGACGACGCGATCGGAGGCCGGGCTGAACCCCGTCGTCTCGACATCGACTACTGCGTACCGGCCCGGCCGGGCCATCTGAGGGAACCACATGCCCGCATTCTGCACCCCTCGGGTGCCATACGGGTGGCATTTACGTTCGGCGCGCCATCGAGACGGCGGAGCAAGAAGCCTACGTACGCGCGCTCGCGCCTTAGCGTTTCGTCGCTCTGTATTCCGTGAGGCTGGCGTCGAAGATCTGCTTCACGGTGCCGTCGGCGATCAGGCGACTGATATCTTTCGAGAACGCGGTCGAGAGTTGCGCACCACACGGCGAACTCTTGCCGAACGCGAGGTAGAGACCTTCGGTCACGAAGTTCTTCTCGGCGACGTGAATCGTCGCCGGTGCGTCGGCGATCGCGGCATAGTAGCCGACCAGGCCGAAGTCGGCTTTCTTGCCGAGCAACGCTTGATACACGCCGCCGAATCCGGTGACCTCTTGCATCGTCAGGTGATCGCGCATGAATACGTCGAACGCGTGGCCGTACGACTCGCCTTTGCTGACGACGCCCTTCTTGCCGACCAGGCTGTTCCAGTTCTTGTAGACGAACGGATCGCCCGCGCGCACCACGACGGCCGACGGATCCGGCGCGATCGCGGGCTGCACGTAGTTGAAGAACGGCAGGCGAGCTTGCGTGCGGTAGATACCGACGATCGCGTCGGCCTTGCCTGACTTGACCGCACCCTGCGCAGCCTCCCAACTGCCTTCGTTGATGACGGCGATCCTAATTCCGGCATCCTTTGCGAGACGTTCAACGATCCGGATTCCCGCGCCGCGCAACGTGGCGCCGTCCGCCCACGCGACCGGCGGATAGGTCGGATGACCGGTCAGCACGAGTTTCGTACACGCCTGCGGCGTCGCAGCGACGGCCGGAGCGAGCGGTGCGAACGCGAGTGACACCGCGCAGAGAAGGGCGGGGAGCGAAATCTTCATGCGCCGCGCTTCGGCGTACGCCTAGTGAAAGCCCGCGCCGGTCATGGCGACTGTAGCCTACCACCCAAAAGCGCCAAGGGGTTGGCGGGCGGCAGCGGAATCGCGTCGCAATGGAAATGCAACAGTTGATCTCACGCAAGCTTCTGCTCGGGGGCATCGCCACCGCGGGGCTCGCCGCGGTCGTCCCGTCGATCGCGAAGGCCGCTACCGCAGGAGTCATAGGCGCCTGGAGCCTCGAATCGTTCGTCGAGCGGATCGCGGATGGCGAGTTCAAGCCACGCTTCGGGCCGAATCCGGTTGGTTATTTGATCTACACCGCGAGCGGGCGCGTCTCGGCGACGCTCTCGGCGGCGCATCGGCCGCCGTTCCTTTCGCCCGACGCTGCGACGTCCACGAACGCCGAACGCCAAGAGGCCGTGCACAACTTCCTCGCCTACGCCGGCAGATATGAAGTCTTCAGCGATCACGTGCTACACCACGTCGAGACGAGCATTTTCACGAACCTCGTCGGCACAACGCTCAAACGCGGCTACGAGCTCGAGGGCGACAGCCTTACGATTCACACGTTGCCGCCGTACATCTGGGGGACCGAGAGCCGACTCGTCTGGCGGCGGACGTAGCTGTCGTCAGGCCGTTGGCGTGGAGCGGCAATATAGTCGTATGGTGACGAATCGACCGGACCGGGCCTGCCCGAAGTGCGGATCGCCCGAATCGCGCCCTCTCAGCTATGGCTTCCCCTCGTTCGAGGCTTTCGATGCGATCGATCGCGGCGAAATAGCGCTCGGCGGCTGCTGCATCGAGGCGGCAATGCCGCTTCGGGAGTGCCGCGCCTGCCGCTACCATTACGGCGACGGACCAGCGGTGGTCGATGCGGACGGATACGACGACCGAGTGCGACCGCGCCTTTCCGCCAGATTCGAGAAAGCCGCCTCCTATGCGCTCGGCCTGCATCAACGCCAGATCCGCAAAGGGACGACGATCCCCTATGCATCGCACCTCCTCAGCGTCGCGGCGATCGTCATGGAGGCCGGCGGAACCGAGGACGAGTGCATCGCCGCGCTGCTGCACGACGGCCCCGAGGACTGCGGCGGACGTGCGACGCTCGCGGCGATTCGCGAGAAGTTCGGTGACATCGTCGCCGACATCGTGGAACACTGCAGCGACACGTTCAAGGCGCCGAAGCCGGATTGGGAGACGCGCAAGCGACGGCACGCAAAGGCGCTCGGCAAAGCCGATGCTTCGACCCTACTGGTCAGCGCCGCCGACAAGTTGCACAACGCGCGAGCAACCCTGCTCGACGTTCGCTACGGAGATTCGGCGTCGGTCTGGGCGCGCTTCAGCGCGCCGAAAGAGAAAACGCTCGAGAACTACGATCGCCTGATCGACGCCTACGGTCGCGGCGTTGCCGACCCGCGCCGCGACCGGATCGTCGCCGAGTTGAGGCGCATGATCGAGGAGTTGAGGGCCTTGTAGTCCGAGCATGGCGCTCGCTCGACAACCGTCCTCGCGGCCTGAGGCGAACGGGGCCCGATATTCGCGCGCCGAACAAGGCCGGTAGATGACGGTCTTTCTCTTCACCGATATCGAAGGCAGCACGACCCGTTGGGAAGCGCACCCGGACGCCATGAAGGCGGCAGTGCGCCTGCACGATGAGACCATGCTCGCCGCGATGGCGTCCAATGGCGGCCGGGTGTTCAAAACGGTCGGCGATGCCTTTTGCGTGGCCTTCGACGACCCGGCGAACGCCATCCGTGCTGCGTTGCAGGCGCAGGGCGACTTGTCGGCGCGTGATTGGAGTGCGATCGCCGGCCTGCAGGTTCGCATGGCCTTGCACGCCGGCGATGCCGAAGAACGAGCCGGAGACTATTTCGGAGCGGCGGTCAATCGAGTTGCCCGTCTGCTTGCGACCGCGCATGGTGGCCAAGTCGTCGTTTCCGGCGCTGTCGCGGATCGCGTCGGGCAAGGCTTGCCCGATGGCGTATCGCTGCGGGCGCTCGGAACGTTCCGTCTCAAAGATCTCGCCCAACCCGAGCGGGTCTTTCAAGTCGTCGCCGTAGGCTTGCCTTCGGATTTCAAGCCCTTGAGAACGCTCGAAGCGGTGCCGAACAATCTTCCGCAGCAGACCAGCGGGTTTGTCGGACGCGAACCGGACATCGCGCGCGTCGGCCGGCTCTTGCACGAATCGACGTTGGTTACGATCGCCGGACCGGGCGGCGTGGGCAAGACGAGGCTGGCGCTGCAATGTGCGGCCGAGACGTTGGAACGGATGAACGACGGCGCCTGGTTCGTCAACTTCGCTCCGGTCGCCGACCCGTCGCTCGTAGCCGGCACGATTCTCGGTGCTCTGCGCGCGCCCGCAGGCGAGCGCGATCCGCTCGACGCGCTCCTCGCCCATCTCGCAGAACGCGAGCTGCTGCTGGTGTTGGACAACTGCGAACATCTCATCGGCGAGGTCGCCCGCGTCGTCGAGGCCGGCCGCGCGCACTGCCCGCGGGTTACCGTGCTCGACACCTGCCGCGAAGCGTTGCACCTCGACGGAGAACATCTCTATCGGCTGGAGCCGCTCGAACGTATCGACGCGCGGCGACTCTTCGAAGAGCGTGCTCGCGCCGCGAACGCACGGTTCGTCCTCGACGAGCGCGCAGCTGCCGTCGTCGACGCGATCTGCGGGCATCTGGATTGCCTTCCGCTCGCGATAGAGCTGGCGGCCGCCCGCGTCGCAGTTCTCTCGCTCGACGACCTCTCGCTCCGTCTTACGGAACGCTTCCGCGTCCTGACCGGCGGGACGCGAACGGCGCTCCCGCGACAGCAGACGCTACGTGCGATGATCGACTGGAGCTACGACCTGCTCTGCGATGCCGAGAAGATTTTGCTCGCACGTCTCGGCGTCTTCGCCGGAAGTTTCACGCTCGAAGCGGTGACGGCCGTCTGCGGTGACGAGACCCTCGATGAGTGGGCCGTGCTCGACCTGTTGGGCCTGCTGGTGGACAAGTCGCTCGTGGTCGCAGAGCCGAACGAGGCGCAGCGACGCTATCATCTGCTCGAATCGATTCGAGCCTATGCACTTGAACGCGTCGACACGTCCGGCGAGTCGACGCCGCTTGCGGCGAAGCATGCCGACTACTTCGCGGCTGCGACCGGCGAACTGTACGAGGCTTGGGACGACGATCCGGGCACCGGGTTGCTGGAGCGCTTCGTGCCCGACCTCGACAACGCGCGAGCCGCGTTGCGCTGGTCGATCTGCGACGCACACGACCGTGCGACCGGCGCGCGGCTGGCAGGGAACATGGCCCCGGTCTACCTGCGGCTCTCGTTGCTCGGGGAAGGGATTTTGTGGTGTACGCGCGCGCTCGAGGGCGCGGACATCTCCGCCGCCGATCGCGCACGCGTCGAATATGCGGCCTCCATGTATTACAACAATCAAGGTCGGTATCCCCAGGCCTTGGCCGCGGCGGAGTGTGCCGTCGAAGCGTTTCGCACAAGCGCGGACGAGCGCGGAACGATCCTGGCGCTTTCTCAGATCGGGCAACAATATGCCCGCGCCGGACGATTCGACGATGCGCGGCCGTTTGCGACGGAGGCGAGCGAGCGCGCCCGTGCGACCGGTGATACACGGCTGTTCGCCCGCGTCATTCGACGCGCCGCGTTTTCACTACCGCCGGCGGAGATCGAAGCGGCGCGCGAGCAGTTCGGCGATGCGGTGGCGGCTCTGGAGGCGCTCGACGCGCCCGGCGAGGCTTCGCACCTGTTGGAATGGTGGGCCGAAGCGGAGGCTGCGGCCGGCTGTTTCGATCGCGCCGTCGCGCTCGGCACGCGTGCGCTCGATGCCGCGCCGGATGCGAAGGCGCGCATGCATCGCGCGAGCAACCTGGCCGGCTATACCTTCGCCACCGGCGACTTCGCCGGTGCGGCACCGCTCGCCGAAGAGGGCCTGCTCCTCGCGATCGAAGCCAAGCACGCTCTGCTGACGGCGATCGGCATCGCTTACGTAGCGCCGACACATGCGCGGGCGGATGCTGCGGAGGCCGCGCGCTTGTACGGTTATGCGCTCGCGCAGATGGCGGAGCTCGAGTGGACCGGCATCGCCTCCGACCATGCCGCGCGCGAGCATATCCTGCGCGATCTCACCGTGCTGTCGGGAGCGGATCTGGCCGCGCTCTTCGAAGAGGGCGCGGCCTGGACCGGAGAGGAAGCGCTAGCGCGCGTTCGGCGCTAACACGCCGGAACGCCGAGCGCCGGTCGCTTGTCGCCCGTATTGGTGACGGTATCGGTGCATTGCTGCGTGAGCGAATACGTGCCGTGCTGACCCGAGCAGCCCGTGACGGCCGTATAGCTCCCGGCCAGCTGGGCGGTGCTCGTGCTATAGGTGCCGGTCGTCGAGAACGTGCAGGTGACGCCGCCCGGAAGATCTTGCACGATCGTTCCGCTCACGGCATTGCCGGACGTAATTGCGACGGAGAAGGCTGCATTGGTGGTCGCACCGCCCGCCGTGGTCGAAAGCGTGCCGCCGACGGTCGAGCCGTGCTGCGCGAGCAAGGCCGTCGCGGGCATCGCACCTCCGACGCTGTCGGTAACGGTGCCGGTATAGTCACCCGAAATATTTGTCGGCGGCGTCGGCGTGACGCCGGTGCCGGCGCTCGGACTGCAGGCCGAGAGCGCGAGAAGGCCGCTAAGAAGAAATGCGTTCGTACGAAACGACATGCCAGTTACCCCTCTGGTGTCAGGTTGCGCGGGTTCCATCCCTCGTATCGCGCGCTTCGACGCCCCGGCGGGCTTACCTCGACGGCGGCTCCGGACGAAGGCCGCGAGCGTCCGGCGGTGTGGTAGTATTCGGGCATGTTGCGCGTCATCGCTGTTTCATCGTCGAACGATCTGCCTTTGGCGAAACGCCTGGCAGAGATGGTGCGCCGGGCGTGGCCGGGTATCGAGGCGGATCCCGACGACCGGGTGACGATCGCCTGCGGCCTGCGTCTGGTGCGCGAGATCGACCTGCTCGTCTCGATCGATCTGGCGAAACCTCGCGGCGGGACGCAGGCCGGCGTGATCGTGATCGAAGCGAAGCAACTCGACCCCGAGCGACTGCATAAGGTCGGGCGCGACATCGTGCCGGAGTATCGCGCGGACTCGCGCAAACGCTCGGTGCTGGAACAGGTCAGCGATGCGGAGTTGGGGCTGCGCGAACAGCGCGATCGCCGCGGTATGAACTTCTTCATCCATAGCCTCGTCTGGCTGATCGCCGTACCGGATGCCGATCTGCTCGACGTCGAGCCGAGGATTCTTGGCGAGTCGATGGATTGGAACGCGCTCTTGGCCGCCGCGGCCGTTCAGAATGCGTCGATCGCGGAACCGATGACCGACGCGTATCGCGCCGAGATCCGCACGTTCACGGATATCCTGACGCGCGATCGGCGCATGTCCCCGCGGGACAAAGCGCGGGTCGACGAGATGACCCTCTCGACGATCAACCTGGACGTGCTCGACGGGTTGAAGACCGACCTTGGCACGAAGCAGATCCGACTGGTCGGCCGGGCGGGAAGCGGCAAATCGAGTACCCTCGCCCTGCTCGCAAAGCACGCGAGCATCGTGCACGGCGACCGCACGCTCGTGCTGACGTTTCACCGCACGTTACGCAACGAACTCGAGCACCTCATGCGCGGCGTGGTCGGCGTCCCCGGCGTAGTCGGAACGTCAATCGTGATTGGCGTGATGGCGGAATTCTTCGTCGATGCGCTCGAAGAGCTTGGTGGAACAGTGCCGCATCTGGACGATGGAGCGATCGACTACAGGGAACTCGGCGGCGCGCTGGATGCCTGTCGCGCCGCGCTGACCGACGACGACGTCGAGCTGCTCAAGCTCTGCCGCCCCGAACGCTTCGGTTTCGAGCACGTCTTCGTGGACGAAGCTCAAGACTGGAGCAACGCCGAGCGGGACTTCCTGCGGCGCCTCTATGCGCCGGCGCAACTGGTTCTCGCCGACGGCCTCGATCAACTAGTGACGCGGCAGAGTCCGTGCGATTGGAACGTCGGCGTGCCGCGCGATGCCCGCGTCAACCGCGAGTTGAACCGGACTTTGCGCATGTCCGCGAACGTCGCCGCCTTCGTCGATGCATTTGCGGCCGAAGCCGGGATCGCCGGCTGGACGATCAGCCCGAACCCCGCGCTTCCTGGCGGCCGCGTGATCCTCGCGGTCGGGCCCGTTGATCGTCCGGCACTCCTCGAGGACGTGTTCGCATCGGCCGCCGGCGCGAAGGCCACGCCCGGCGATCTGTTGCTCTGCGTCCCGCCAACGGAAGCTTATGTTCCGCGGGGCAAACGCCCGCGGCGGTCGATCGTGGGCGACGAACTGCGCGCGCGCGGCCACCAGATCTGGGACGCGTGCGACGAGGCCGTGCGCGACGTGCCACCGGAGAGCGACGCGGCCGTGCGGATCGTGCAGTACCATTCGGCCCGCGGCCTCGAGGGATGGGCGACGGTCGCATTCGCGCTCGACGATCTCTACGCGAACAAACTCAAACACCCGAATCTCGCGCCCGGCGAAGACGCCTCGCCCGAGGAGGTCGCCAAGCGGTGGTTGATGATCGCGCTGACCCGGGCCGCACACATGCTGGTCGTCACTGTCGAGAACGAGGCATCCCCGGTCGCCGACTGGCTCCGCGCCGCCGCAGCACGCATGCCCGACGACGTCGTGGAGTGGCGCTAGAGGCTTGGCGGCAACGCGACGTAGTATCGAGACATGAAGCACTCTAACGCAGATCGCGGAAGGCGTTTCTCGGGAGGTCCCATCGCGGGCTCACCCAGCGCCTCGAGGTCGTCTCGGGTGGAATCGGGCAAAGGCCGGGTTTCCCAGGCGCGGGGCGCGGGTAGAAAACGGTGTGACGACTGGGGGTGGATCGCCGGTTCCCGTAATACCTCGGCAGCCTCCGACGGTCGCAGAGGTCGCTTCGTTGCGCGAAATCTCCGCCCTATCCGAGCGCCTCTTTTCGGATTCGGACTTGCAGGCGCGACTGCGCACGATCTGCGCCTTCTGGGTGCCCTCGCGGGCTGATTGGGTACTCATAACCCTGGTCGACTCTTTTCCCCAGGTGGCGAAGGTCGCAGCCTTGGCACATCGCGAGCACGAGCGGGGGGCGCTGCTCTTCGAGCAGATGGAGGGCCAACCGTATAAGCCGCACGATCGCACCTTTTGGGCCGAGGCCACTGCTGAAATTGCGCTACCGATTCAGGCAGGCGGCATCCACCTTGGGACGATCCATTTGGGGATCGCTCCCAGCCGGAATTCGCTTGACCACATGTTCGACGAGCAGATCGCAGCGCTGTGCGGCCTTGCGATTCGAAACGCCCAACTCTTCGAAGAGCAGCGAAAGATCTCTCTGACGTTCCAGAGCGCAGCGCTTGCCACGGAATTGCCGCACATCGAAGGCCTTCGGTTCGATGCGGTGTATGAGGCGGCTCAGGCCGAAGCGCTGGTAGGTGGTGATTGGTACGATGCGTTTACCGTTGCCGACGGGCGCATCGTGCTCTCGATCGGAGACGTCGCGGGCTCCGGGTTGCTCGCCGCCGTCGCGATGACGAGCGTTCGCCAGGCTATCCGGGGTGTAGCAC
>JALYSX010000031.1 GCA_030854585.1 Vulcanimicrobiota bacterium | reverse complement strand
CTCGGGTGATGAAAGACGCGACAGTTCCCCGTCGCCGAAGCCCTTTGGTCACCGTCGAACGGGCGAGACGCGAACCTTGTCCTAAGCCGAGTCGAAGAGCTCCTCAAGGCGACACTGGCGGATCCGTTCCTCGGCGCGCCCTCATCTACTTCGCGTAGAGGTAGATGGCGTTGGCGAGGGCGCCGAGGACTTGGCCCGCGATGTGGCCGCCGTCTTGATTGTGCGCGGCGAGCATGTTGTTGAGGTAGAGCGCGAAGGCGACGTGTTTGCCGGAGCGGGTCGTCACGTAGCCCACTAGGCCTTTCGCCGTGATGATGCCGCCGTGGCTGAGCGCGTTGCCGCCGCCCCAGGTCCCGGTCTTCGCGTGGACTTTGCCCTTGGCCGGCGCGTTCGTCTGGATGTCGAAGAGCGTGCCGTCGACGCCGAGGATCGGCAGGCCGCGATAGAAATCAGGATACCACTTCTGCGTCTGCGCCCAGGCGAGATAGTGCGCCATGAAGTCCGGCGTGAAGTAGGCATCGCCGCCGCCTAAGCCGTCGGTCTGCGACGCCTGATCGATGTCCAGGCCGGCACCGGTGATGAACTCGCGCTCTTTGTCGAAGCCCGCTTGCAAGGCGTTCTTGGCGGTCGCGTGCGCGACCAAGACGCCCCACAGATACGGCATGATGCTCGCGTGCAGATTATCGCTCACCTTGAGCGTGATTCTCACGTCTTCGCGCAAGGGCAGCGAGACGTGCTGCGCCACGATGTTCGCTGGCAGATATGTCGCGACGAACGCGTTGCGATCGAAGGTCGCGTCGCGCGGCGCATCGGCGATCTGCACGCCGGCCTGCTGAAGCGCGAGCGTCAGCCCGACCTCCGCGAAGCGCGCGGGTGTCGGAACGCGATACGCGTAGAGCGTCGGCGGATCGCCGAGCGGAACCGAACCGACGAGCGTGACGGTATGGTTGCCGTTGTCCTCGGCGACATCCGTGGTGTCGAGCGTGTTCTCGCTCTTGGCGGCACCCGTCGTCGCCTTGTCGACGAACGTGACGTACGGTGTCTGCGGAGATGAGGCGATCGTCGGCGCCTCGCCGACGCGCGTGGCCGGCGTGACGATCGAGTCGATCAAGTTGTCGTTGACGACGATCGGCGAGACGTACGCGCCCGTCCCGTCCTCGGGGCCGGGCTCGGGAAAGAGCGATGCGTCCACGATCACGCGGCCGGTCACGCGCTTCACGCCGGCGGCGGATATCTGCTTGGCGAGATCGCGCAAGACCGCGAGCGAATCGCCCGGCACGGCCTTGGTGTTTTTGGAGCCGTCGTACGAATGATCTTCGTTCTCGAAGGCCATCGTGCCGTCGGGTCGGATGCGCTGCGAGAGATTTGGGTCGCCGCTCGCGACCAGGACGAGATCGCCGTTGAGCGTGCCGTCCGCGCCGATCGCGCCGGTTCGATAGACCGGCGTCGCGAAGCGGAAGTCGCCGCCGAGCAACGCGAGCGTCGTGCCCTCGGTCAACGTCTTGGTGGTCGAGGCAGGCTTGAAGAACTTCTCTGCATTTCGCGCAAAGACGACGCGCTTGCCATCCAGGTCGTAGACCTCGATGCCGAACGAGGTATGCGCGAGCGTCAGCGCACGCAAGATCCGCTCGACCGCCATTGCGAGCGACGGCGCGGGCGCGGCCCATGCCGGTGCCCCGCTCAAAAGAATGGCCACGACGGTCGGGATGGCGTGGGCGCGAACGGACACCTTCATAGAGGCATGGTTTTCGGAGGACGGCAAATCGCCTTCTCTGTAGCCCCCTGGACTATCGGCGCACGCGCTAGGCTAGCCGGTAACGGTCACCATCTGCATCGATTCGGCGACGCGCATCCAACGAATGGTCCAGGCCGCCAGGTACGCATAGAGCGCGAAGTGGGTGACTACGTCGAGCCCGTTTGCGAGCGGCGCGATCGGTCCGAACGCACGCGCGAGCATGTCGAAGGTCACGTCGATGATCGGGGGCGACACCATTGCGATGATCGTCAGCACCGCCGTCGCGACGAGCGCGCGACCGCCCGTCGCCCGCCACGAGTACGCGATCGGGCTATCCGTCGAATCCGCTGCATAGAAGACGAAGCTGAATTTGGTCTGAAACGCCAACAGCACGAGGAAGTCCAGGACCGTCGAGGCGACCGGTCCGACGCCGTGCTGGAGCAGCGCGGCGAGTAACAGGATTGGCACAGAAATCAGCAGGCCGATCAAAGCGACAAAGAGCGCCAGCAACGCGAGCGGCGCGAATCGTTGGACGTTGAGCACGTATGCGGGGCTATCGATGCGCATCGCTTCGGGGAAGACCACGAACCAGATCGAGATCAGCACGAGGATGAACGGACCCGACGCCAACGTGCCGCCGGCCTGAACATGGAACACTTCGACCCAGCATCCGACGGCCACCGCGATGATGAGCGCCGCCCACCAGCGCCGCATCATGATCCCGCAAAGATCGTTCCAAGCCTTCGGGGCGAGCGCAAAAATTTCGTTCACAGCAGCTTCATGGCGGTCTTGACGGCGCGCATCGTCTCCGCAGCGATTTCGCGGGTGCGCGCGGTGCCTTCGGCCAGGATCGCGGCGACCGCGCCGGGATCGGCGGCATAGAGCGCGCGGCGCACGCGGATCGGGCGCAGATAGGCGTTGAGGGCTTCGGCGAAGTCCGCCTTGTCGGCGACGCAGCCGAGTGCGCCGGAGCGGCAGCCGGCCGCGACCGTGCCGGTGCGCTCCGTATCCGCGATCAACTTCCAGAGCGTGAAGACCGAACAGACCTCCGGACGACCTGGATCGTTGCGACGCACCTTGAGCGGATCCGTGATCATCTTCTTCACCTTGGCGGCGGTGGTCGCTTCGTCGTCGGCCAGGTAGATCGCGTTGTCGTACGACTTCGACATCTTGCGCCCATCGGTGCCCGGCACTTCCGGATTCTCGGCAAACGTCGGTTTCGGTTCGACCAGGATCTCGGTGCCAGCACCATAGAGATGGTTGAAGCGTCGCACGACTTCGCGCGCGAACTCCAGATGGGCGGATTGATCGCGCCCGACCGGTACGAACGCACCTTTGACGATCGCGATGTCGCAGAGCTGCATGAGCGGATAGCCGAGGAATCCGTAGGTCGCGATCTGGGCGCCGAGCGCTTCGATCTGCGCCTTGTACGTGGGCACGCGTTCCAGCCACGAGACCGGCACGATCATCGAGAGCAGCAACTGCAGCTCCGCGATCTCCGGCACGGCCGATTGCAAGAAGAACGTCGCCTTCTTCGGATCGATCCCGGATGCGAGCCAGTCGATCACCATCTCGTTGCGACCGCTGCGGATCTCGCTCGGATCGGCGAATTCAGTGGTGTAGCCGTGCAGATCGGCGACTTCGAAGAACGCGTCGGACGTCTCCGCGTAGATCTGCCACTGCTTGAGCACGCCGAAGTAGTGGCCGAGGTGCAAGCGTCCGCCGCCGCTCACGCGCATGCCGGACATGACGCGGGGTTTAGTAGGCAACCTGGAGACCTCCGAAGCGTTGGCGGGAAACGATGCGGGTGCGCACGTAGGCGCGCGCGGATTGGACCGCGTCGACCAATGGGAGGCCGCGCGCCAGCTCGCAGGCGAGCGTCATCGCGAGCACGCAACCGCCGCCGCGCATCGCGCCGCTC
Source organism: Vulcanimicrobiota bacterium (assembly GCA_030854585.1). Taxonomy (GTDB): domain Bacteria; phylum Vulcanimicrobiota; class Vulcanimicrobiia; order Vulcanimicrobiales; family Vulcanimicrobiaceae; genus JALYSX01. Next base: position 10,456 of record JALYSX010000031.1, on the reverse strand, counting down.
AAGCGCTCGTCGCGATACAGGTCGACGCCATGCGCGGTCGCGAGCGCATCGACCGGGTCGCCGTCGAGATGGCCTCCCTTGACGAGCACCGCCCGCACGCCGCGCGCGCGTAACTCCTTCGCGACTTCGCCGAGGTCATCTCGACCGAGGCCGGTCCGCTCGAGCAAACGCTCCGCCTCCTCGAGGTTCGGCGTCAGCACGACCGATGGCAAGGTTGCGATCCCATCGCGAAACGCAACGAACGCGGCCTCGTCGAGAAACGCACCGCCCAAGGTCGCGCCGAAGACCGGGTCGACGACCGCCGTCGTCTTCGGATATTTTTCAAGGAAGCTCGCGACCAGCTCGACGTTCGACTTGCCGATCAGCGCGCCGACCCGGAGTACGTCGACCTTATCCATCGGCAACGCCTCGAACTGCGCGCGCACGATCGCTCCCGGTAAGGCGTAGGCGGCATGCAGCCCCTTCGCATCCTGGGCGGTGACGCCGGCGACGACGGTCAGCACGCGCACGCCGTAGCCGGCGGCGACCTGCTGATCCAGCCCGAGCCCGGCGATATTCCAAGGGTGGGTGGTCCCGATCGAGGCGACGACGGCTTCGCTCATACGCTGCCCTCATTCCACATCAAGACCAAGGCCTCTGCCGCCGCGCGTGGATCGCGCGCATCCGCGATCGCCGAGATGACCGCCGCCATCGCGACGCCAGTCGCGCGGATCGCCGGAATTGACGCGAGGCCGATGCCGCCGATCGCCGCGACCGGCAGAATCGTGGCGGCTGCGATCCCCTTCAGCCCTTCGATGCCCATCGGCTCGCCCGCATCGGCTTTGCTCTTGGTGACGTAGACCGCACCGACGCCGATGTAGTCCGCGCCGCTCGCCTCGGCCGCGACGGCCTCCGCGACCGTTCCACACGAGACGCCGATCACGCGTTCGCCGAGGAGCGCGCGCAGACTCGCGACGTCGGCGAAGCCGGGATCGTCGGGGCCGACGTGGACGCCGTCGAAGTCGTGCGTCATGGCCGCCTCGGCGTCGTCGTTCATGATGCAGAGCGCGCCGCACTCCAAGGTCGCGCGGCGGAGTGCGCGCGCGGTCGCCGCGACGATCCCATGCTTGGCGCGATATTGGAGGATACGCACGCCGCCCGCAAGCGCCGCCCGGGCGATCGCGACCGGATCGCGGCCGTCCTCGTCGACGATCGCGTAGATGCCGCGCATCGCGCTAGCGCCGCTTGTAGCGCCGCATCAATACGACGTTGGCGACGATGTAGAGCGCGAACGCACCCGAGATGCCGATTGCGAGCGCCGGCTCGCCGCGTTTGAGCGCGAGCGGGACGATAACCGCGAAACAGATGACCGCGGCCATCGCAAGTGCGACGATGCGCGTGAACGAGAACACGGTCTACTCGTCTTCGAGCAGCAGGTCGGAGATACGGAGCAGATCCTTGTCGTTGGTGAAACGGAACTCGATCTTGCCGCCCTTGCCGCTCCGTCGCAAGGCGACGTACGTGCCGAACTTCTCGCGCAAGCGCGATTCGAACGCGTGCTCGTCGGCCGAGAGCGGTTTGAGCTCCGGCGCGGCGCCGCGTGCGGCCGGCGTCTCGACCGCACCCGCAGCGCGCTCGAGCGCGCGCACCGAGAGGCCTTCGTTGACGGTCCGCTCGGCGAGATGCTGACGTTGCGCGATGGGCGCGGCGAGCAGGGCGCGCGCGTGACCGGCGGTCAGCCGTCCGTCCACCAGCATCGCCTTGATCCCGTCGGCGAGCGCGAGCAGGCGCAGCGAGTTCGCGACGGCCGGCCGGCTCTTGCCCAGGCGCCTGGCGAGTTCTTCTTGCGTGAACGATGCGGCTTCGAGCAACTGGGCAAATCCGGCCGCTTCTTCGATCGGATTGAGATCTTCGCGTTGCAGGTTCTCGATGATCGCGACTTCGAGCGAATCGCGATCGTCGCTCTGACGAACGATCGCCGGGATGGTGACGCGCTGCAACGCCGCGCAGGCGCGCCAGCGACGCTCGCCCGCGACCAGTTCGTAGCCGTCGCCGCTTCGACGGACGATGATCGGCACCAGCACCCCGTACTCCGAGATCGAGGCCTGGAGCTCGGTCAGCGCGTCGGCTTCGAACCTCTTGCGCGGTTGATATTTGTTCGGAACGATCTGAGCGACCGGAATTTCGTGGAGCGACTCGGTCCGCGCCGCAGAGGTCGGCACCGGCCCGTCGCCGAGGAGGGCCCCAAGGCCGCGCCCGAGACCGCGTTTGACGGGTGCGCTCATCGCGCGCTCGCTCCGGCGACGACCGGCATCGCGTCGAGCATCTCTTTTGCGAGCGCGATGTAGGCCTGCGCGCCCCGGCTCTTGATGTCGAACAGAATCACCGGTTTGCCGAACGAGGGGGCCTCCGAGAGGCGGATGTTGCGCGGTATCTGGGTCTTAAACATCTGCTCTGGGAAGTACCGCTCGAGTTCGTCGAGCACTTCCATCGCGAGGCGCGTGCGGCCGTCGAACATCGTCACCAGCACGCCGCTCACGTAGAGCGTCGGGTTGAGCGCTTCGCGCACGCGGCGGACCACGTTGGTCAACTGCGAGAGGCCTTCGAGCGCATAGTACTCTGCCTGCACCGGGATGATGATCTCGCGGGCCGCGGTGAGCGCGTTGATGGTGAGCAGCCCGAGCGACGGCGGGCAATCGATCAAGGTGAAGTCGTAGGTGTCGGCGATCGCGGCGAGCGCCGAGCGCATGCGCGTCTCGCGCGAGAGCCCCGAGACCAGTTCGATCTCGGCACCCGCGAGGTTGATGGTCGCCGGTACGACGTCCAAACCCTCGATCTCGCTCGGCTGGATGACTTCGGCGATGGTCGCCTGTTGCATCAGCACGTCGTAGACGTCGCGTTGGATGCGGCTCTTGTCGATGCCGAAGCCGGTCGTCGTGTTGCCCTGCGGATCGGAGTCGACCACCAGCACGCGTTGCCCGCGCACGGCCAAAGCCGCGCCGAGATTCACCGCCGTCGTGCTCTTGCCGACGCCGCCTTTTTGGTTCACGAGTGCGATGATACGCGACAGGGTCAAACGCTCCCGAAATGTTGCTGCAACAGGGCGAAAAGAGAACTGCGTTCGTTACGCTCGGGCGCGTCGGTGACCTGCTCGAAGAGCCAGCGCAACGTCGCGCCGACGCGCTCGTCGCCGGTAAATCCAGGCTCCGCCAGACCGCGCCGAACCATCTCCTCGATCACGTCGGCGCCGCCGATGGCGAGATCCGCGACCGAGAACGCGGGTTTACGAGCGACCTCCTCGCGCACGCGCGCTTCGAAACGCTCGTTCGAGTCATCGCGCTTGGGCAAGCCGCTCCCCGCGATATCGGCGCGGCGTAGGCCGAACTGGTGCTCCAGCAGCGCCGGGCCGATGCGCCGGACGAAGCGCCGGATGGCCGCATCTGAGAGCTCCGGGTCCTGACTGTACATGTGCTGGCGGACCAGATGTTCCACGGTCGCGACCGTCTCGTTCGAGAAGCGAAAGCGCACGAGCATGGCGCGGGCCAAGTCGGCGCCGACGTGCTCGTGACGGTAGAAGTGCGGGCCGTCTTTGGTACGCGGCTTGCCGACGTCGTGCAAGAGCGCGCTCGCACGCGCGATGAGATCGCCCGGCGGGACCGCGTCGACCGAGGCCATATTGTGGCGCCAGACGTCGTAGGCGTGCCACTCGTTCTGCTCCACGTCGACGCCTTCGAGCAGTTCCGGCCAGAGATGGGCGAGCACGCCGGTCTCGCGGAGTAGTTCGAAGCCGATCGAGGGTCTGGCCGCCAACGTCAGTAGCTTGGTCAGCTCCTCGGCGACGCGCTCGGCCGAGACGGCCTCCACCAGGGACGCGGCCGCCCGCATCGCCACCAGCGTCTCGGGCGTCGGGAGGAAGGCGAAACGAGCGGCGAACTGGGCGGCCCGGAGCAGCCGGAGCGGATCTTCGTCGAAGGTCCGGGGCGTCAGGATCGAGATCCGGCCGGCCGCGATATCGGCGGCTCCCCAGAACGGATCGACGAGTCGGCCTTCAGGGAGGGCCCGGGCGATCATGTTCATCCGGAAGTCGCGCCGGCTCAGGTCGTCCTCGAGGGGCACGCCCGGGCCCGCCTCGACCGCGAAATCGCGATGCCCGCTCCCGGTCGACCGCTCGCGCCGGGGCAGTGCGACGTCGACCGTCTGCCCGTCCACGGTCAGCTTGATCACCGCAAACGAGGCGCCGACCAGATCGACCCGCCCGAGGCCCGCGAGGGCCGCCCGGACCGCTTCAAGCGGAACGCCCGCCACCACGAAGTCCAGATCGTGCGGCGGAACGCCGCCGGCCGTGCGGAGTTCGTCGCGCACGCGGCCGCCCACGGCGAAGAGGGCGCCGGCCGGGAGTGCGGCGGCGAGGCGTGCGTCGAGCGGATGCGGCCGGTAGTTCTGGGTGATTTCGTTCAAAGTTCGCTCAAAAAGACGGCAAGCGCGGCCGGGGGCTAAACAATTCGCGCGCTTCCCGGTATGTTCGTTCGATATGAAGCGCATCTTGTCTGTTCTCGTCGGAATCTTCTTGCTCGCCGGAGCGCCCGCACACGCGTGGGTCGATCACTCCGCTCGCATCGCCGCGATCAAGACCGCGACCGCCCCGCCGCTCGACGCATCCCTCACCGATCCGATCTGGCAGACCGCCCTCAAGCTCGACAACTTCTACGACTACACGGCCAAAGCACCGGCGAAGCTGCATACCACGGCCTACGTGCTCTACGACGCGAAGTATCTCTACGTCGGCGTCAAGGTCCAGCAGGCCGGCGTCGCGATGACCGCGACCCAGAACGTCGATCACGCCGGCGTCGCGACCGACGATCACATCTCGGTCAACCTCGACACCGCCGGGAACGGCTCGCGCGTCTATCAGTTCCGCGCCAATCCGAAAGGCATCCACGACGAGTTCTCGAGCGAGAACGCGCGCTACGCGCCGGACTGGGTCTCGCTCTCGAAGATCTTTCCGAACGGCGACTACAACTTGCTCTTCGTGATCCCGTTCTCGGTGATCCGCGGCGAGAGCTCGGCGAGCCAGGACTGGCGTTTCGACGTCGTGCGCTTCATCGCGGCCAGCAACGACTCGTATACGTGGGCCTACGACTCGACCATGAACAGCGTCGGCTCCTCGCAGTACTGGCCCTTCCTGACCGATATCCGGATCGCCGCGGCCGCCACCCGCCCACAGCCGCATGCGGACATCTACGGCCTGCTCAGCGCCGGGAGCGATCATCGGCAGTTCCAGAACGGCATCGGCAGCTTCCAGAACGTCGATCCGCGCAACTACGGCATCGACCTGACCTATCCGCTCACGAACACGCTCGCGTTCGTCGGTACCGCCAACCCGGATTTCTCCAACGTCGAACAAGACCAGACGACCATCGCTCCGCAAGAGTTCCAGCGTCAGTATAACGAGTACCGGCCGTTCTTCGCACAAGGCGCGAACTTCCTCGGCGCCATTCCGGACATCAACATCAACAGTTACCAGACGCTGCTCTACACGCCCGCGATCGGCATCTTCAATCACGGAGAGAAGATCGAGGGCACGATCGGGCAGAACTCGATCGGCATGCTCAACGTCGGGGGCAGCGGCTTCAGCGATCGCGCGCTCGGGTATTCCTACAACCGCTCCGACAATTCGTTGGGGTTCGGCTTCCAAGGCGTCAACGCTGTCTTCTCCGACGGGAGGCGCGACACGGCCTACGGCTACGGGGCGACCACCGCCAACCCGCATAGCGGCGCGCTTTTCGTCGCCAATTTTCAGGCCGATCGAGGAACCGAGGTGAGCGATCCCGCGCAGGCCGATTCGATCTCGATCGGCGGCGGCGTGCAGAATGCCACGTGGCTCGCGCTGGTCGATTGGAAAGATATCGGCGCGCAATTCAACCCGCTGATCGGCTACACGCAGATCAACGACATCCGCGGACCGCAGGGCCTCGTGCAATACAGCGGCAGCGGCCACAAGGGCGCGTTCGTGAAGTCGTATCAGTTCACGGTCGTCGCCGACAAGTTCCTCAACCGGGCCGGCCTCACGCACGAAGCGGACGTCGGCGCGAGCACCAATCTGACATTCAACAACAACTTCACGTTCCGCTACGGCGATGGCGTGAGCGAACTGCGCTTCGGCGGGGTCGTGTTGCCGTTCAACTCGCAGAGCGTCGCGATCGGCTATAAGGACGGCAGCCCGTCACCGATCGATGCGGGCTATTCGTGGGGACCGTTCGCCGGACTCTACTTGCAACAGTTCGACTCCTCGGCCTCGCGCCAGTTCGGACTCTACGGCGTCTCGTTCGAATACGACGGAACGGTCGAACGCGCGACGGATCAGTCGGCCTCGGGCACGCCGGGCCTGGATACGCAGTGGCTCCGCCGTATCTCCCTCGCGCGCGCCTTCGACAAGACCGCGAGCCTGGCGATCGGCCTTCGCGCGATCAACGGCACCGGCGGTTTCGCCGCGCCGGGCACCAATCTCGCGATCTCCTATCACAAGCGCTTCGCGAACCTGAACGAACTCTATTTCGATTACGGCACGCCGGCGGACTATCAGACCTTGCACCGCTGGATCTTCAAGTACGTCTTCCACTTCGGCGGCGCGACCGGAACCTAAGCGTCCCTCGCGAAGGACTCCGCATGAAGCTGTGCATCGGCCTCAGCCACGGCGACGACGAACAGTACGCGAGCTATCCGCGCGCACTGCGGCGCGTCGGCGAAGAGCTCGGACACGACGTCGAGACGGTCTGGTTGCACCAGACGCACGGCGCCCACATCGACGGCATCGTCTTCACGGGCGGCGAGGACGTCGACCCGATCCACTACGGACGCGAGGATGCGCGCGGCCTCTGCGAGATCGACGTCGAGCGGGATGCTTTCGAATGGGAACTGCTCGCCGCGAACGCGCATCTGCCCACGCTCGCGGTCTGTCGCGGCTCGCAATTGTTCAACGTCTATCACGGCGGGAGCCTGATCCCGCATCTCGCTAGTGCGGCCGATCACGTGCGGCCGCGCGTGGGTGTCGACAACGAACACGCCGTCGCGATCGCGCCGGGCTCCGCGCTCGAAACCTATGCGCGGGGCGATCTGCGCATCAACTCGTCGCATCACCAAGCCGTCGACCGTCTCGCCGCGATCTTCCGTCCGCTCGCGCATGCCCCGGACGGCACGCTTGAAGCCTACGAATATGCCGATCCGGCAGCGCACCCGTTCTTTCTCGCGCTGCAGTGGCATCCCGAGCGGATGCCCGCGCGCAACCTGGGCGACCGCCCGATCGGCGCATTCCTTCAGGCCTGCGCCGCCAACCGTGCCATTAATATGGCATAATTAACCGGTTTCACGGTAAACGCGGGAAGGTCCCGCCCTACATGCACAGCGGGCGCTTTTCCGGGATGCCAATCCGACGGGGGAAGCGGATGTTCGTCTCCGAGACCTTGCGCACGAGGAGAATCCGGCGCTCGCCCTCGAGCGCGACCTCGCCCTCGATCTCGGCGCCCAAGACGAGCGCCGCATCCTCCGCCGCATTCCGTTCGCGGGGCTCGTAGCCGCCGCGCTGAAAGACGCCGATCCCTCCCGGCGCGAGGAACGGCAAGACTAATTCCAGCACGGTCGGGGCGCTCGAGACGGCCCGCGCGGTCGCCGACGAAAACGCCCCGCGCAGTTCCGAATCGTGGCCGGCGATCTCCGCGCGTTCGGCGATCGCGCGGCCGCGAAGCCCAAGCGCAGCAAGGGTTTCCTCGAGAAAGCGGGCTTTCTTCGCGGTCGATTCGATCATGGTCACGTGGACGCCGGTCGCGATCGCGATGACGATCGCCGGTAGGCCGCCGCCCGACCCCACGTCGACCAGTGGATTGGTAACGTAGGGTGCGATCGTCAGGCAGTCGATCAGATGCGGAGCCAACTCCTCGGCCGATTTCGCGCCCGTCAGATTGATCTTGCGATTGGTCGAGAGCAGGCGCGCGCCGTAGCTCGCGAGGGCGGGAACGAGCGGACCGGGCACGGTTCCGGTTGCCAGCAGACGCGCAAGCTCGGCTTCTTCTCCGATCACGCCGGAACAGAGCCGCGCTCGATCAACATGCCGACGATCGCGATGTCCGCCGGGGTGACGCCCGGAATCCGGCCGGCCGCCCCCAGAGTGCGCGGGCGCTGGGCGGCCAGCTTCTCCTTCGCCTCGAGCGAAAGCGCGCGAATCGCACCGTACTCGATGGCCTCGGGAATCTCTAACCGTTCGTGGCGAGCTGCTCGTTCGACCGCGGTCGCCTCGCGCTTCACATAGCCTTCGACCCGAATCTCGACCGAGACCCGCTCCCCGATCTCGGCGGAGAGCGGCGGATCAAATCGACCGGCCACATCCGCGAACGAAAGATTCGGGCGGCGCAGGGCGTCGGCCAGGGTTGCGGCGCCGTCGAAGCGCTCCCCGGCGAGCATGCCGGCGCCGATCTTGGTCGAGGACGCGCGACGCAGGCCCACGGCCAGATCGGCCTGGCGCGCTTGGAACGCGGCCCAGGCCCCGTCCGAGACGAGCCCCATCTCGCGCCCGATCGGGGTGAGACGCGTATCCGCGTTATCGTGCCGGAGCAGGACGCGATGCTCGGCGCGCGAGGTCAGCAGGCGGTACGGCTCATCCACCCCCTTGCCCACCAAATCGTCGATCATGACGCCGATGTAGGCTTGATGGCGGCCGAGCCGGAGCGGGGGCTTGGCTTGTGCGGCCCGCGCAGCGTTGATGCCGGCGACCAGGCCCTGCGCGGCGGCTTCCTCGTAGCCTGAGGTTCCGTTCAGCTGCCCGCAATGATACAGCCCGGTGATCCGGCGCGTCTCGAGCGTATCGCGCAGTTCCGTCGGCGGAACCATGTCGTATTCCACCGCATACCCGGCTCGAATCATCGCGCATTCCTCGAGGCCCGGCAGGGTGTGGAGCATCTCGAGCTGGACCTCGGCCGGGAGCGAGGTCGAAAAGCCCCCCACGTAGAGGGTCGGCTCGTCCCAGCCCTCCGGCTCGATGAAGAGCTGGTGGGTCGGGTTATGCGCGAACTTGACGACCTTATCTTCGATCGACGGGCAGTAGCGCGGGCCGATCCCCTCGATCAGGTCCAGGCCGTAGAGTGGCGAGCGGTGCAGATTCTCACGCACCAGTGCGTGAGTCCGCTCGTTGGTCTCGGTCACGTAGCAGGGCAACTGCGGCCCGACGAAGCGGGGCGTACCGGAATAGGAGAAAAGCAACGGCTCCGGGCTCGGGTCCTGACGCTGCATGGTCAAATTGTTTACCGTGAAACGGTCGATCCGCGGCGGGGTGCCGGTCTTGAGGCGGCGGGTCGGGAACCCGAGCCTGCGCAAGGCATGGGCCAAGCCGAGCGCGGGCGCCTCGCCGAATCGGCCGGCCGCCTCGGTATGCTCGCCTCGAAAGATCTTCCCGCCGAGGAATGTCCCGGTCGCCAGCACGACTCGGTGCGCGAAGTGGCAGGAGCCATCTGCGCAGCGCACGCCGCGCACCTGGCCGTCGCTGACGATCACGTCCTCGACCATTCCCTGGACGATCTTCAGATTCGGCTCGGCCCGGAGCGTTTCGATCGCGAGCCGCGCGTATTGGGGCTTGTCCATAAGTTGGCGCAAGGCCCGGACGGCGGGGCCCTTGCTCTCATTGAGAAAGCGGGCGTGCAGGCTCGAGGCGTCGGCGAGTTCGCCCATCACGCCGCCGAGCGCATCGATTTCGCGGACGACCTGGCCCTTCGCGCTCCCGCCGATGGACGGATTGCAAGCGAGCGTGCAGGTCTTCTCCGGGTCGCCGGTGATCAGCATCGTCGCGACGCCGATCCGTGCAGAGGCGCGCGCCGCCTCGACGCCCGCATGGCCGCCGCCGACGACGATCACCGCCGCATCATCGCCTCGCATCGCTTCCTTCACGCGCCCCATCATACCATTCCCGCATATGCTATAGTGAGTGTACATTATTATGTATACAACAAACGGCGTGCGGAACGCCATCTCGGCGCGGGCGGCGCGGGCAGGGATCAGTGCGCTTTTGGATGCGGCCGAAGAAGGCCGTAGCACGCTGATCATCCGGAACTCAAAGGCCTGCGCGGTGATCGGGCCGGTGCCGCCGCGCGAACATCTGCTCGTCTACGATCCGGATGAGGTCCGTTGGTATCGCACGCGCGGAGCGATCCATAAGATCGGCTTTACCGGCGCGGCCAATGCGGCGTTTCTCGCCCTCGCTCGGGACGAACGCGCGCGCATTCTGGCGGCATGCGCGCAGGTCGCGCGCGACGCATCGATCCTGGTGACGACGCTGTAGAGGCTGGAGTTACGCCGCGACGATGGTGGCGGCGACGAGACCTTCGTCGAGCGCGTTCAGATACGCACGCGCCGGCGCGCTCGCACGGCGGAAGGCGAAAATGTCGTGCGGCGACTCTTTCGCATACGTGGTCGTCGCGTACGAGCCGCGGAAAGC
>JALYSX010000398.1 GCA_030854585.1 Vulcanimicrobiota bacterium | reverse complement strand
CTCTTCGCTCACGACGACGACGACTGCGTCGGTCTGCTCGCTCAAGCCGAGCGCCGCGCGGTGACGCGTACCGACGCGTCGTTCCGCGAGCGATTGCTCCGCAAGCGGCAAGAAACAGCCCGCCGCTTCGATCAGGTCCTCTTGGACGATGACCGCGCCGTCGTGAAGCGGCGAACGCGGTTGGAAGAGCGAGACCAGCAGTTCGACCGAGACGAGTGCGTTCAATAACGTGCCGGTCTCGACGAACTCTTTGAGACCGCTCTGTTGTTCAATCACGATCAACGCGCCGATCCGGCTGCGCGAGAGCGCGAAGGCGACCTGCGCGATCGCAAGGATACTGCGATCCTCGGGACGTCGCTCCTTATCGTCTTGCGACAGTCGGAAGAGTCCGCCGCGACCGAGTTGCTCAAGCGCGCGCCGGAGTTCCGGCTGGAAGACGATCGGCAGCGTGACGGCCGCGCCGACGACGATGATCTGCAGAATCGAACCGAGCAGATAGAGGCGAAGCAGGTTCGCGAGTCCGAGCAGACCGATCAACACCAGCACGCCGATCAAGATCTGGACGGCCCGAGTGCCGCGGATCAGCAGCAACACATAATAGATCAGCACGCTCGTGGCGATGACGTCGAGCAGGTCGGTCGGACCGAGCGAGGACAGAAAGCCGTTAAACGCGTCCATGCGTCGCCTCTAGGTACGTCTCGAGGATCCGATCCGAACCGATCTCGGGCGCGCCCAATCCTCCGGCCGCGACCATTGCCGTGACCGCATCCGGAAGCGGCGCAAGCGAACGCGACACGCGCGTTCCGGCGAATCGCCGGAGTTCCGCGTCGAGAACCGCGATCACGAGCGAAGCCGCGCTGACGGCGGGGTCCCATTCCAGCACCAGCTCGTCGCCGACAAGCTCGCAGCTCGCGATCCCGGCCGGACGGCCGGCACCGCCGAGCGCTTCGACGAGCGCGGGGAAGGCTTCGGGCGGACGCGGCGTAACAGCAAGGGCGATGATCGCGCCCGCAAACGAGGTCCCCGAAACCGCGAACTCTGCAGGTTCCGGTGTCTCTACGAGGCCGTACGTCCGTCCGGTCGCGGCGTCGCCACGCCACGCCACCCGCCCGGCCGCCGCGGCAATGCTCCGCTCGAGCGCCGCTCGTTCGGCGGCGTCCGGCGCGGCATCGAAACGAATCGTGCGAGCGAATTTCACGGTGCCTGCTTCGTTATACGCGCGTGCCTCGCACTCTTGCGGGTGCGGATGAACCCTTTGCTTCGCGCGTTGATCGTCTCGGTCGGAAAGAACGTCGCCTGGGTCGTTCTCGATGGCGAGACCGAGCCGCGCCTGGCGGCTCTGCGACGGATGAGCGGCAAACGCTCGATGCCCGTTCCCGGCGACGAAGCCCGGGTCCGGATGCTCGAAGACGGCACGACGGTCGTCGACGTGCTGGAGCCGCGCCGCTTCACCCTCTTCCGCCGGAGCGTTAGCGGTCGCGAGAAGACGATGGCGGCGAACGTCGACACGCTGGTCACGGTCACGGCGCTTGCGATGCCGGCACCTCGCCTGGTGACTCTCGATCAACTACTGGCCTTTGCGGCCCTTGAGAACATCGCGGCGACGGTCGTCTTCACCAAGCCCGACCTGGCGGATGCTGCGCAGCGCGCCGACCTCGAAGCGACGTACGAACGGATCGGTTATCCAGTGGTGACGATCAACCCGAAGTTCGGTGAGAACGTCGAGGGCCTGCGCGGGGCGCTCGCCGGCAAGCACGCCCTGCTCTGTGGCAACTCGGGCGTCGGAAAGAGCTCGATCTTCAGGGCCTTGGGCGGTGATGCGACCGTCGGTGAGACCTCGCGACACGGCCTCGGCCGCCAAACGACCACGACCGCTCGCCTCTATCGGATGGCCGACGGCTTCCTTATAGACAGTCCCGGGGTCAACGAGTTCGGCCTGGGGGCGATCGGTCCACGGGACCTGACCGAGGGCTTCGTCGAGATGCGCGAGCCCGCGACCCGGTGCCGTTTCACCGACTGCACGCACCTGCGGGAGCCCGGCTGTGGGGTCCGAACGGCCCTGGATGCGGGCGAGATCGCGCCCTCGCGGTACGCCAGTTTCGTGCAGATCGCCCAGGAAGGCTAGCCAGGCACCTTCCGCCATATGGCCTGGACCCTCGGGGGGTTCTGTGCTACAATCCCCCGGTTGTTCTAACGCCCAAGGAGCCCGACTTGCCCAACATCAAAGCCGCCGAAAAGTGGG
>JALYSX010000354.1 GCA_030854585.1 Vulcanimicrobiota bacterium | reverse complement strand
CTGAGAGCGCGGCCGTGATCGCGAAGTCGAACTTGCGCTGGTCCTCGAGACGCGGTGTCATCAAGCGACCGCAATCGAGGACGATCATCACGTTCTGACTGCGCTCGACCTCGTGCTGTGCGACGATCAGTTTGCCGCGGCGCGCCGACGCCTTCCAATCGATCGCGCGGAACGCATCGCCGGCCGCATAATCGCGGAGCGATTCGAACTCGGTGCCCGAGCCCTTGAGCCGCATCCGGCGCAGGCCCGCTTCGATCAGACGATTGCGCATGTGCAGCGCGCCGTAGCGCTCGACCGCCGAGAGATCCGGGTAGACCCGGAACGGCATCGGCGCCGGCACGACGACGCGCCGCCGGATAAGACCCAAGCGGTTCTCGAACCAGACGTAGAGCGTGCCGAACGCATCCGCGCCGCGCGCGATCGGCGTCACCGGGCGCGCGAAGGTCGTGCGCGAGCGCGACGGCGCGTCGCAGACGGCCTCGTCGGCATCGTAGGCCAGGGTCCGCGTCGGGCTCTCGACGATGCCCGCGCGGACTTCCTGACCGGAACGGTTCTCGACGACGTATGGGATCTCGGCCTTCACACGTAACGCGAAGTGGCTGACGGCTTCGCGCGCAAACGTCAGCGTCGAACGGCGCGGACCGACCGCCAGATCCGCGATGGTCGCGACCGCCAGCCCGAAGCCGAGCAACGCGGAAAGCGCGAGCAGCGGTTTGAAGCCCGGCGCGCACGCGAGCAGCACCGCGATCCCTCCGAGCAGGTAGAGGAAGCGTGGCGTGACCCAGAGCGGGAGACGGACTTGCAGTCGACTACGCACGCGGAACCGGCACGCTCCCCAGGATCTCGCGGACCAGATCGGCCGCACGCGCGCCTTCGATCTCGGCCTCCGGCGCGACGATCAACCGGTGCGGGAGCACCAGCGCTGCGACGCTCTTCACGTCGTCCGGCGAAGCGAAGTCGCGGCCTTCGATGGCGGCCGCCGCCTGCGCGGCGAGCAGCAGCGCGATGCCGGCGCGCGGCGACGCTCCAAGCGTCAGGCGCGGATGCTTGCGGGTCGCGGCGACGATGCGATAGACATACTCGCGCACCTCATCGGAGAGATGCACGGCGCGGATCGAACGCTGGGCTTCGACTACTTCGTCCGCGGTCGTGATCGCGACGACGCCGGATGCGGCGAGCGCGCGCGCATCGAAACCGGCCGCAACGCGTGCGAGAAGATCCAACTCCTGCGCTTCGGCCGGGTACTCCGACACGAATTTGACCATGAAGCGATCGAGTTGCGCTTCGGGGAGCGGGTAGGTCCCTTCGTACTCGATCGGGTTCTGGGTCGCGCAGACGATGAACGGCGCCGGCAGAATCGTCGCGACCCCGTCGATCGTCACTTGGCCCTCTTCCATCGCCTCGAGCAACGCGGACTGCGTCTTGGGCGGCGTCCGATTGATCTCGTCGGCGAGGACGATGTTGGCGACGATCGGGCCCAGACGGAGCGAGAACTGGGCGGTCTGCGGATTGAAGACGTTGGTGCCGATCACGTCGGATGGCATCATGTCCGGCGTGAACTGGATGCGCCGAAACTCCAGACCCAAGAGGATCGCGAGCACGCGGACCGCGAGGGTCTTGCCCGTACCGGGGACGCCTTCGATGAGGACGTGGCCGCGTGCGAGCAACGCGACCGTGAGCGCGAACGCGGTGCGATCGCTGCCGACGACGGCGCGTGCCATGCCGCCGGCGATCCGGGCGGCGAGTTCTTTGACGTTGACGGTCACGTGAGATCCTTTCGAAGGCGAGCGTCGATGGTGGCGGCGCGGATCAGGACGGCGTCGCCGGGTCGCGAGATGTTGTGCAGGCGTGCGAGCTCGTCGATCGCGCTCGCGCTTTCGGGCGGAAGGTCGGGATGACGACGCGCGCGGCGTTGCCCGTCTTCGTAGAACGTGCCGATCGCGGCGCGGGCCGAGTGCGCGCGACGGAGCAGGCTCGCCATCGCACGGACGTACGCGGAGGAGTCGCGCTCGTCGGGCGGATCGAGCGGGATCGGCGGCGCGAAGCGAACGTTCGCTCCGATCAGCGCGAGCCCGACGACGGCGCAGACGATCCAGAACGCCCAACGCGTGGGCTGCGGAAGCGCGTCCCACAGACTCTTGTCGACCGCATAGCCGTGCGGGCGCTCGTCGAAGGCGATCCGACCGCGACCGGCGAGCAGATCGTAGGCGAAGCGCGCGTTGTCCGCCTTGGCCAGGTTACTGTTGCCGAAGAGCGCAGGCGCGGAGATCGCGACGACCTCGCCCTTGCCGAACGGATACGCAAGCGCGACGGTCGCCCCGTCCGAGGCGAGTAACGGCGTCGCTTTCGGAATCGCGAGCGGAAAGAGCGCCGGAATCGAACCGGCGATGGAGACGACGCCGGGGATCTCGTTCGCACCGGCAAGCGCGATTGCACCCGCACGATGCTCGACCTTGTGCGATCCGGGAAGTCCGATCTCTGCGTCGCCTTCGCCGCCGAAGTCGTCGTCGAGCACGACCAGGCGTCCGCCGTCGTGCAAAAAACGCCGCAACACCGCGACGTCGTGAGCGTTCAGCGGGACGGAGGGCAGCTTCCCACCGGTCCCAAGTTCCGGCGCAATCGACGATTCGACCAGCGTCTTCACGCCGGC
>JALYSX010000317.1 GCA_030854585.1 Vulcanimicrobiota bacterium | reverse complement strand
CTACGACCCGAGCTCCACGCACTGGCTCGCGCTCGCGCGACCCGGCCGGAAGTTGCGCGAGGACGCGATCGTCTCGTTCGGCGAGGACGCAACGGCAACCGTGACCGCCGTGCATGCCGACGGCGTGCGCGAACTCGCATTTGACCTACGCGTACCCTTCGAAGCGCTCCTAGACCGTGCGGGCCGGCTCCCGTTGCCGCCGTACATCCATAACGAGACCCAGGACGCGCAAGACCGGTACCAGACCGTCTTCGCACACACGCCCGGGAGCGTCGCGGCACCGACGGCCTCGCTGCACTTCACGCCCGAGCTCTTCGAACGGTTGGCCGCGCGCGGCATCCAGACGACGCGCTTGGTCCTGGATGTCGGGCTCGGAACGTTTCGTCCGATGCAGACCGAGCGCGTCGACGCGCACGTGATGCACGCAGAGTCGTATATACTTCCGGCGGAGACCGTAGCGACGATCGAACGCGCGAAAGGGGAAGGCCGGCGAGTGATCGCGGTCGGCACGACCGTGGCACGCACCCTCGAAGGGAACATACGGACGCACGGCCGGCTCGTTGCGGGAAGCGGCGAGACGGATATCTTCATCTCGCCCGGCTTCGAGTTCCGCGCGGTCGATGCGATGATCACGAACTTCCATCTGCCGCAGAGCACCCTGCTCGTGCTCGTGAGCGCGCTGGCCGGCCGGACGCGCATCCTCGAAGCGTATCGGGATGCGGTCGAGCACGAGTATCGGTTTTTCAGCTTCGGCGATGCCATGTTCATCGAGCGCGCGGAGCCGCAGTCGTACGAAAGGATCGGAGCATAGATGCGAGCCGTCATCGCAAGCCACCCCGGCGGCCCGGAGGTCCTCTCGCTGGTCGGCGAACTTCCGATACCGGTGGCCGCGGAGGATGAGGTGCTGATCGCGGTTCGCGCAGCCGGCGTGTCTCGAGCAGATGCGTTGCAACGTGCCGGAAACTATCCGCCTCCGCCAGGCGCTTCCAGCATTCTCGGGCTCGACGTCGCCGGCACCATCGCAGCCGTCGGCAATCGCGTCACGGGATGGCGTGTCGGAGACCGCGTCTGCGCGCTCTGCAACGGCGGTGGCTACGCGGAGTTCGTCGCCGTCGCCGCCGGCCAAGTGCTCCCGATTCCCGATGGCTGGAGCGACGTGGAGGCGGCGACCCTTCCCGAGAACATGTTCACCGTCTACGACAACGTCTTTCGCCGCGCACGGCTTTTGGCGGGTGAGACGTTCCTCGTCCACGGTGGAACGAGCGGCATCGGGACGACGGCGATCATGCTTACGAAAGCCTTCGGAGCGCGCGTCTTTGCAACGGCCGGCAGCGCCGAGAAGGTCGCGGCGTGCGAGCGGCTCGGCGCCGGAAGTGCGTTCGACTACCGCACGACGGACTTCGTCGCAGCCGTTCGGGAAGCGACGGGCGGCGAAGGCGTCGACGTGATACTCGATCCGGTCGGAGGCGACTACATCCCGCGCGACCTCGACGCCCTCGCGCTAGACGGTCGCATTGCGGTGATCGGCACGATGCGTGGGGCGACGGCGGAATTGCATATCGGCACACTCGTCCACCGTCGCGCGACCCTCCTCGGTTCTAGCCTGCGCCCGCGCAGCGACGATCAGAAGGCCGAGATCGCACGCGAGCTGCGCGCGCGCGTCTGGCCGTTACTGCCCTCGCGCGCCAGCATCGTCCCGCAGGTCGATTCGACATTCGCGCCCGAACGCGCGGACGAAGCGCATCGACGCCTCGAGTCGAGCGCACATATCGGCAAGATCGTGTTGGAGTTCACGGAATGACAACGGCGTCCGTGAGGACGCCGTTCGGGCCGTAATCGTTGTCAGTATCTAGTGATAGATCGACTGGTGCGGGCCGGTGACCATGAACCAGATCATCGGAATCGAGAGCATCGTGTTCACGCGTGAAGCGAGGAACGCGATCCGGCGCGCTTTTGTCTTCTGTTCGTCCGTCGCGGGGACGATGCCGAGGATCTTTTTCTGACTCTGCCAGATCGGTCCCCAGACGTTGATGACCATGATCGTGCCGAGCCAGGCACCGATACCGATCGGGGCCATGGCGCCTTGCAGACCGAAGGCGGCGAGGAAGCCGTTCGCGCCGTTCGCGCCGGTCATGGTCGAGAGCAGATAGGCGCCGACCACCCACGTCGCGACCGCACCCCAGCGGAAGAAGAGCAGCGCGCGCGGCACGACGTACTTGACGATCGGACCCTGAGCGCCGTCGGCCGTGGCGGCCTTGACCGCGTCGACGTTGACGAAGTTGAAGTAGTAGAGCAGACCGATCCACATGATGCCGGCCAGCACGTGAAGCCAGCGTGCGATCGCCTCGCCTAACTCGCCGTGCATCAGCTCACACCGTGCCCGACGAGCGCGACGGCCGCATAATAAAGAACCGCCGTCAATATCAAGCCCGCCACGATGGTGCCCCAGAGAGAATCCAACGGATTTTTCACGAAAAGGAACCTCCTGTAACTGCAGTTATACGACCCTTGGGCTAACAACCGAGCGTTTCCTTTGGGCTGACGTAAGTATGCGGGAGTGCTACCGAAATGGGTATGTAATTCTCCTATGAAGATCTACACCGCGAAAGAATGGAACCTCGCCGGCCTCCAAGGCATTTCGGACGAGACCCTCCAGATGCACTTCGGACTCTACCAGGGCTACGTCAAGAACAGCAACTTGTTGAACGAACGGCTCGCCGAGCTACGTGCGGCCGGCAAGAACGCCGGGGCCGATCCGGCCTACGCCGAACTCGTCCGCCGTCTCGGCTTCGAGTACAACGGCATGCGCCTGCACGAATACTATTTCGACAACATGACGTCGGCGCCGACAGAGATCGGCACCGGCGACCTCTACAACGCGCTCGGCGAAGCTTACGACGGCTTCGATGCGTGGAAGAAAGATTTTGCCGCCGTCGGCGCGATGCGCGGCGTCGGCTGGGCGATCGCCTACCAGGATCTGACGAACGGCCAGATCACGAACCACTGGGTCGCCGAACACGAGAACGGCAACCTGGCCGGCTTCGCCCCGATCGTCGTGCTCGACGTCTGGGAGCACGCGTTCATCAAGGATTACAAGCCCTCGGACCGAGGGAAGTACATCGAAGCGTTCTTCACCAACCTCGACTGGAAGGCGTGCGAGGCGCGCCTCGTCCGGACTACGGTAGCGGCGACGGCGTAACCGAGATGCTCTTCGGGCTCGTGTAGAAGACGAGTCCCGGGGCGGCGGCCGGACGTTTGCGTACGTGTTTGCGGCGCGTGTAGTCCACCGTCACCTTGGGGCTCGTCTTCGCCTTTGAGTGGTACGCCGCCAGCGCGGCAGCCGCTACGATATCGGCTTCGTCGAACTCTTCCCGGTCGTCGCGTTGAAGAATCACGTGCGCGCTCGGCTGGTTCTGCACGTGGAACCAGAGATCGTCGGGGCGTCCGATGCGGAAGGTGACGTCGGCGTTCTCGATCGGCGTGCGCCCGACCAGGATGCGGGATCCGCTCGGAAGCCGGAACTCCAGGGGCAAGCGCTTGCGACGTTTCTCCGGTGCAACCGCCTTGCGTTGCGGGCGCTTGTCGAGCGCCCGGGCTGCCTCCAGCACGTCGCCGAGATCGGCCTCGCTCGCGCGCTCGGTCTCCCATTGCAGCGTTTGCACCGCGTCGAGCTGCTCTCGCAGCACTCGTTCGCGCTCGTCCAGATGCGGGAGCGACGCGCCAAGCTTGCGGTATTGTGCGAAGATTGCCGTCGCCCGGTCTTTCGCTTCGTCGCGTTCGGCGTCGCTTGGAAGGTCGTGCAGCGTGGCGAAGATCGCGTCGCCCTGTCCGCGCAGGCCGTCGCGATCGGATGCGCGTTCGCGCTTGCGCTCGATGCCTTCCAGCTCGCCCATGGCCTTGCGCTCGCGCTCGCGGAGCTTCTTGAGCAACGCGCCGCGCCGCTGGTCGCCTTTCTGCGCCTGCGCCGCCGTCGCACCGAGACGGGCTTCGGCAAAGCATGCGAGTAGCGACGGTCCGCGCGAGAGCTCGGCGTCGTCGTAGCCGATGAGCGGCACGAGGTACGCCTGTTTAAGAACTCCGTCGCGACGATAGAGGTAGAGGTCGGCGGTAAGGTCGACGTCGTCCGAAACCTCGGCGAGCGTGCGCGGCGGTCCTTCGCGCGTCGGGGGTGCTTGATACGCTTGGCCCGCGAGGATCGAACGCGTTCCGTTCTCGGCGAGCGAGAACTCGCGGAGCGCTGCGATGATCGTGTCGCCCTTACAGAGCACCACGTTCCCGAAGCGCGGCACGAGTTCCACGATAAGCGCATAGCCGTCGGTTACGCCGAAGCGGGAGCGCGAGCCGAATTCGAGCCGGAGGAGCCGGTCTCCGCGTTTGGCCTTTGCGCCCAGGAAGGTCGTTCCGCGGAGCGCGGCCCCCAGAGCGCGCACGAAGCCGGGCTCGACGGCGATCGGGAGCTCGCCGGATTCGACGGTCACCAGGGGCGGCGATCCGAAGGCGTCGATGCAGAGCAGCTCCTCGGTCCCGCGGGCCCACAGGGCGACGGCCGTCCGTCCATCGGGCAGGCGACCGACATCGCGAGCGCGCGCGCCGGTAAACCGGGCCTGTAGCTCGGCGGCGGCGCGACGAATCAGGAGCCAGTCGGTCAACATGGAAGAAGCGCTCGTATGAGCATCCGCACCGC
>JALYSX010000276.1 GCA_030854585.1 Vulcanimicrobiota bacterium | reverse complement strand
GTACGGGCACGCCGATGCTGACGACGTTGTCGGGCGCGAGCGAGGACGCATACGTCACCTGGTCGATGGTCGCGACGATCTGCGCGCCGGTGCGCGCGCTCGCGAGTCGCTTGGCGAGCGCCACCGCCTGCGTCTTCACGTAGTCGGACGAGGCCGGAACGCCGGTCAGTCGGAGGGAGGCCTCCCTCGCGATCGTGCCGGCGAGAAATGCGACCCGGACCGGGATGTCCTTGGTCAACCCGCGCGCATCTTTGACGGTCACGGTGGTCGCGCCCGGAACCTTACCGGTCAACGTCAGCGTGCGCGAGACCTGATCGATCGCGGCGTCGACGATGCTCGGATTCGCGACGACGAGCGTTACGTCGCCCATGACCGAGGATATCTGCAGAACCTGCTTCTCGCCGACCGGCACGGCGCCCGTCGCTGGGAGCACGATGATCGGCGGAGGCGTTGGCGACGCGGTCGGCGACGGCGACGGTGATGGCGACGCTGATGGCGACGCTGATGACGACGCTGATGGCGACGGTGATGCCGGCGTGGGCGAGGGCGTCTCTTGTGCGAGCGTTCGCGCGCCGAAGGCCGCTACGGTCAGGACCGCGGCGAGTGCCGCAGCCAGGATCGGAGCCGTTCGACGATCAGGCAATTTTGGTCGCAACGCCTTCGCGGCGTACGGCCGCGGCCAAGAGCGTCTTGTAACCGACGGATGGGAAGAGCACGGTGACCAGGTCTTTCTCAACCCGCTCGACGGTGCCCCCTCCGAACTTCGGATGCATGACCACATCGGCGATCCGGAAGTTGTCCTCGCCGCGATCGAACGCAAGCGGAACCGGGCCGCTCGCCGCCGCGCGCAGACAGCTGTCGCACGCGCGGCAGTTCGCCTCCGAGAAGTCTTCGCCGAAATAGTTGAGGATGAAGCGACGCCGGCAGGAGGGCGACTCTGCGTACTGCAGCATCATCGCAAGCTTGCTCTGGTCGTAGGATTTCTTGGTGTCGTACGACGCCAGGTTGAGGACCAGCTCGCGATGTTTGCGGACCGCTTCGGTCAACGCATAGGCGGACTTTCCGCTCGGCTGGATGTAACCCGATTTCTTGAGCAGCGCCAGGATCACTTTGAGTTTGGTGAGCGGCAGCTGTAGGATCTTACGCAGATCCGTGACCGAGACGCCGCTTTCCTGATCGCCGAAGACCTCGATCGTGCCGAAGACGCGCTGGACCTCTTCGACGTCGGGATACTTGCCGGTGAGAAAATAGTTCTGTACGCGCGTATCGCTCATGCGGTAGATCAGGATGCAGCGCGACGGGGCGCCGTCGCGGCCGGCGCGGCCGGCCTCCTGCGTATACGCCTCGACCGATCCCGGCAGATCGTAGTGCACGACGAAGCGGATGTTCGACTTGTCGATGCCGAGGCCGAACGCGTTGGTCGCGACGACCGCCCGGATCGACTCGTCCATGAAGAGGTTATGGACGGTGGTCCGGTCGTGTTTCTGCAGTTTCGAATGATAGACGGCCGCCGGCACGCCGAGCTTCTCGTTGAGATGCCTCTGGACTTCGAGCGCGTTCTTGATGGTCGCCGTATAGATGATGCCGGTGCCTTGCAGAGCGTTCTCACCGGTGAACAGGTTCGCGAGCGACTTGAGCTTGTCGGCCTCCTTGTCGGCGCGGCGCGCTTCGTAGACGAGGTTGGGACGGTCGAAGCCCTTGACGATCGGCTTGACCTTCTCGATACCGAGTTGGTGGAGGATGTCTTCGCGCACCGCGGGGGTGGCGGTGGCGGTGACCGCGAGCACGGTTGGATCCCCGAGCCGTTCGATGGCGTGGCCGAGGGCCAGATAGGCCGGGCGGAAGTCGTGCCCCCACTGGCTGATGCAGTGCGCCTCGTCGACCACGAAGAGCGGGATCTTCAGGGTGCGCAAGATCGCTTGGAAGGCTTCGTCTTCGAGTTTTTCCGGCGTGGTATAGACGATCTTCACGCTGCCCGCCGCGATCCGCGCGCGCGTCGCGATCTCCTGATCTTCGGAGAGCGTCGAATTGACGGCGACCACGTTCTCGATGCCGCGCCCGCGCAGCATATCGAGTTGGTCCTTCATGAGCGCGATCAGCGGACTCACGACGATGGTCGTCCCCTCGAGCAGCAGTGCTGAGAGCTGATAGGTCAGCGACTTGCCCGCCCCGGTCGCGAGTATCGCCAAGGTGTCCTGGCCTGCGAGGACGCGGCGGACGACCTCCTCTTGGCCCGGTTGGAACGAAGCGAAACCGAACTTCTCTTGAAGTGCGGCGCGTAAATCCATCACCTGGTCTCCATTGTGC
>JALYSX010000245.1 GCA_030854585.1 Vulcanimicrobiota bacterium | reverse complement strand
GCGGCAGATTCGGGACGAACGCGAGGGCCGCGCCCCCGAGAACGAACGCGACCGGGAACGGCACGTTGATCCGCTTGGCCACGAGCGCAAGGCCGGTGACCACGCACATCAGGACGACGACGACGAGCGCGATGCTCACGGCTTCAACTCCACGACGATACCCGAGACGAGTAAGAGGGCGCGCTCGGCGCGCGCCGCGATCCGGCGTTCCATGCGGCCTAGAACGTCGCGGAAGAGCCGTGCGGATGCACGCTCGCGCACGATGTCCCAACCGACCTGCTCGCCGACGACCGCGATCGTGTCGGGAAAAGCGAGCAGTGCAGCGGCCAATCGAGCCGCCTCGGCATCGAGTTGCGCTTCGGCCGCCCTTCGATACGGGTCGCAAGCCACGTCCAAGCGCATTGAAGATCCAGAACGGTCCGAGCGCCAGTCGCGCCGCGTACTCGCTTTTCCCGGAACGGACCGGACCGGTGACGAAGATCGCACTCATGCCACTGGAGATTGTCTCAGCTATCGCCGGGGTCTTGCTGGTCTTGCTCACCACGCGCGACGTTTTTCAGACGGTGGTGGTACCGCGCGCGCCATTCGCCAGCCTCCGCCCGAGTACGATCCTGACCCGACTGCTCTGGGTCTTCTGGCCGAGGGTCACGACGCTGTACCGCACCGCACAACGCCGCGAGGACATCCTCGGGGCGTTCGCGCCGTTCGTCATGATCGCGCTCTTGGTGATGTGGGCGACGTTGCTGGGTCTCGGCTACGGCCTGCTCTTCTATTCGATCCACCTCGATCTCGGCCCGGAATCGGTCGGCGTGCTCGGCTCGATCTATTTCGCGTACACGACCATGCTCACGATCGGCTTTGGCGACATCGTGCCGCATACGTTCCTCGCGCGGGCGCTCGCCATCATGGACGGCGCGAGCGGCCTCGGCCTGGTCGCGGTGGTGACGTCGTATCTGTTCTCGATCTTCGGCTCGTTCGCCGCGCGGGAACGCTACGTGATCGAACTCGGTGCACGTGCCGGCACGCCGCCGAGCGGTTCCGCTCTGCTCGAAACGCACGGCTACGCGAAGTTGATCGACGCGCTTCCGAACGTCTTCCACGACGGCCAGGCCTGGGCCGCGGGCGTCGCGCAGAGCCAGACCGCCTATCCGATCCTCTCGTTCTTCCGTTCGAACGAGATGCATCAGTCGTGGGTCTTGACGCTCGGCCTCTTGCTCGATGCAGCCACGCTGGTCGTCACAACCGTAGACGGCGTCCCCAAAGGCGAAGCCGAACTCCTACTCGCGGTTGGACGCAACGCCGCGCACAAGCTCTCCGCCCATCACCGCATCGGTACCCATAGAGACGCCGGCTCGACCCGCGATCACTTCACCCGCCACTGCGCCCGCCTGCACGCATCCGGCTACACTCTTCGCGACCCGGAGACGGCGTGGCACGACTACACGCGCTTGCGTGCGACCTACGGCCCAGAGTTGAACGCCATCGCGCTCTACTACCGCATCCCCTCGCTCCCTTGGAGCGACTCCGCAGGCTGAAGAGCTATGCCTCGTCATTTCGGCGTGCGGCTCGCCGGCGCAATGTCGTCGTGACGCGTCCCGCCCAAAAGCCGGACGCTAGAACCCGTGTCCGGAATCGTGTTTGTGCAGAAAGGCTTTTGCGTCGTCGATAGGCAGCGCGAAGCCGATCGAGCGTTCGTCCTCGAAGCGGGATTCAGCGATGCCGATGATCTCGCCAGTGTCGGCGATGAAGATGACGGCGCCGCTTTCGCCCGGGACGATCGAGAGCGAGACTTCTAGCGCGCCGTTGCGGATCGACGAAAGATGGCCGGCGTTGACGGATTGCTCGAGCGTCAGGCCTTCGTCTTGGAACTCATCGGGGATCGGGTAGCCGATCAGGCCGACTTGGCGGCCGATGTCGTCGTGGAGATGCGCGGACGAGCCGAGCTTCGCGACCGGGAGATCCGGTTCGGCCGTCCGGACGAGCGCGACGTCGAGGGTCTTGTCTTGCGCGATCACTCTTGCGGTGAACTTGCGTTTGTCGGCGAGCCTCACGTGCATGTCCCAGGCGCCATCCACAGCATGTTGCACGGTGAGGATGTCGCTGCCCCACGTGCCGCTTGCGATGATGGTTCCGGTGCCGTAAGCGTCGTCGAAGGCGTCCTTCTTGTTGCCCGGCGGCACTTTCATCGTGAGCAACACGACGGATGGGTGCAATTCGCGCGCCGAGAGCACCAGGAGATCGTCGCTGTTGCGCGTCGAACAAGCGGATGCGGAGAGCGCGATGCACGCGGCGAGCGCGATGAGCGCGGGCTTCATCGGCGCTCGAGGTGGTTCGCG
>JALYSX010000222.1 GCA_030854585.1 Vulcanimicrobiota bacterium | reverse complement strand
CGGTTACGCATTCGTGCCGCTCGAGGCGACGCTGCGCAGCGATGCGATCGCGCCTGCCTGCACCGTTCGCGGTTCTCGCGCAAACTCGGAGGCATGCCGATCGGCGAAGACGACATCGATTCGTATCGCCCGCACGGAGTTTTCGACGGAATCGAGACGGTCGTCGGGAGTCTGCTCGATCGCGATCCGTTCACGCGCGTGCATCTCTTCCGCGTCAACGCGATGGCCAAGCATTGGTCCGAGTACAATCTCGACCTGGACGCCGCGCAACTCGCGAGGCTGCTGCAGGCGAGCCTCTTGCACGACGTCGGCAAGTTGCTGGTCCCGGATAAGATCCTGATCAAGCCGGGTGCTCTGACCGCGGACGAGTATCGTTCGATGCAGGAGCACGCAGCGCTCGGCGAGACCATCCTGCAACCGTACGAAGCCTTCGCGGACGTCGCCGAGATCGTCGGTCAACATCACGAGCGGTGGGACGGGCAGGCTATCCGAAGGGTCTGCGCGGCGAAGAGATCCGCCAGCTCGCCCGCGCGATCGCGATCCTCGATGCGTTCTCCGCGATGGTGGCCGACCGTCCGTACCACCGCGGCATCTCCGAAGCGGATGCGCTCGTCGAGATCGAGCGCTGCTCGGGGACGCAGTTCGATCCCACCTACGTCGAGCGCTTCGTCGCCTGGCGTAGAGGCGCGGCCGCGCGTACCGCGTAAAAATAGCGACGGCGCGCGCCCGTAGCTCAATTGGATAGAGCAGGGGACTCCTAAGCCCAAGGTTGGTGGTTCAATTCCGCCCGGGCGCACCAACAAATTCATTCGGAGGGACTCACCCTTGAAGCGATGGCTCGCCGTATCGCTCACCTTGGCGTTCGCACTCGCGATCGTCCCCTCGGCGGCGGCCGTCGTGCGCGAGGCGCAGGCGCTCGCACGCACTGGCTCGGCGGCGTCCGTCGGTGGCGTGCCGGCGTTGTGGCTTTCGACGCCCGATCCCGTTCTGGGTTCGCCTGCGCAGATCGCCGCCGCCTGGGATCGCGCGGCTTGGCGCGCGTGCGGAATCGGCCTCGCAGTATCGGCACGCGCCGACGGCGCGAACGCGGTCGGGCTCGGGCTCGGTGGTTTTTCGGACGACCCGACCTTCGAGGGACTTGCCATCGAACCGATCGTCGCGGGGATCGTACGCGGACGCGCCCTCGCGGTGGTCGTTCCGGCCGCCGAGCCGTCCGCGGATAGCAACGCCTTGCATGCGCTCGATATGCCACCGCTCGAAGCCGCCCTACGCGGCGGTGCCGGAGCGATCGGTTGCACCCTTCCGGGCGCCCCCTGGATCGCTGCGCTCTGCCGGGATCCGCACGTGCTCGCAACGGCGGTCGTCCACGACCTTCGCTTCGATGGCTTCGTGACCGGATCGAGTTGGACCGACGACACCACCCTGGACCGTGTCCGCTGGGGCGCGCGTAAGTCCGGCTTGCTCGGCCGCCCGCCGCTACCCGGCTCGCCGGACGCAACTGCGACCCTCGCGCGGCGGCTGGTCCAGAGCGGCGCCGTGCTCCTGAAAAACGACGGCGCAGTGCTTCCGTTCGATCCGGCCGCGACGCAATCGTTGCTCGTGGTAGGGGCGGATGGCGCGACCGTCTCCGCGCTTCGGACGGTCATGCCCTCCACCAAGATCACCAGCGTGGCGGCAGTCCGCGACGTCGCCCTGCCCGCTGCCGGCCACGTTGCGGCATGCCTGGTCGTTCTCGGGGCGGTCGATCCGCTCGAGGGCGACCTCGTTCGGGAGCTCGCGAGCGCAAATCCACGGACCGCCGTCGTGGTGGAGCGCCCACCCGACGGCCTCGCATGGATCGCCTCGGCGCCTGCCCTGCTCGTC
Source organism: Vulcanimicrobiota bacterium (assembly GCA_030854585.1). GTDB lineage: Bacteria > Vulcanimicrobiota > Vulcanimicrobiia > Vulcanimicrobiales > Vulcanimicrobiaceae > JALYSX01. Next base: position 2,165 of record JALYSX010000222.1, on the reverse strand, counting down.
GCCTGGGAGCCCTCGCTTGCCACTCCGGCCGGGATCGCTAACCTCGTGAGCGGGTTCGCCGCGCCAAGTGGTCGCCTACCGTCCGCTGCGGTCGGGCTCCCGCTCGGCTCGGGGAGCACGTACACCACGTTCGCGTACTCCGGGTTCAAGGTCGAGTACGCGCGAACGGCTTCGGCTGCCCCGGTGACGGTCTCGTTCGTGGTCGCCAACTCCGGCTTACGGGCCGGGAGCGCGGTCGCTCGCTTGATGCTGGCAGCTCCGGGTGGCGGCGGTCCCCGCCTAGCTGCCTTCGCACGGGTGACCTTGGCGCCCGGCCGCTCCCGCCGGGTCAGCCTCCCGCTCCGGGTTCGCGCTTTCGCCGCCTGGTCAGCGGCCTATAAAGCGTGGTATGTTGCTCCCGGCGAGTATGCCGCAACCGTGCTCGACACGGCCCCGGCACCCGCACTTTCGGGCTCGATTCGGATCGTCTCCCGGTAGTTGCACCGCCCGTGCGGCCTGTGTTACTATGGGTCGCCGAACGGACCCGCTGGTCCGTTCATTTTAATGTTGTTTGGTAAGCAGAAGTGGCTAAAAAAGAAAATCGCGTGATGGTCGTCTTGGCTTGTACGGAATGCAAGCGACGCAATTACAATTCACAGAAGAACAAGCAGAAGACGACGGACCGGCTCGAGCTGAGCAAGTACTGCCGTTTCTGCCGTTGCCACAAACCCCACCGCGAAACGAAGTAGGATCGGATCGTCGCGTCTTCCGCGACGACCTTTATAGGGCGGTAGCTCAATTGGTAGAGTTGCGGTCTCCAAAACCGTCGGTTGCAGGTTCGAGTCCTGTCCGCCCTGCCAAATTCAATCTCCGGGAGACGACTTGGTGAACGACCGAAATAAGAGCGCGGTGAGCCGCGGAGTCACGGCAGCGCAACGCCAGCAGGCGGGTGCGAGTGCGAACGACTTCGTCCGTGGCGTCTTCACCGAACTCAAGCGCGTCACGTGGCCGACGCGTGAGGAATGGATGTCGGCAACGCTGCTGACGATCATCCTCGTCATCGCGATCGGCCTGTTCACGTTCGGTGCCGACCAGCTCTTCGGCTACATCTTCGGCCTCCTCCATCCGGTAGCTAGATAACGACGTTGATGGAATCCGATTTCGAGAAGCCGTTCAATCCGGAGTACATGCCGGCTTGGGCACCCGAGCCCGACCCGATCCCGTCTGCCCCGGCCTCATCGTCGGGCGTACCGTTCGGTTACGAAGCCGAACCCGATCCGGTAGAGAAGGTCGAGCCCACCGAGAAGACCGAGACCAAGGAAGCCGGCCGTGACTGGTTCGTCGTCCACACCTATTCGGGCTACGAGAACAAGGTCAAGGCCAACCTCGAACGCCGCATCCACTCGATGAACATGCAGGACAAGATCTTCCGCGTGCTCGTCCCGATGGAAGACGAAGTCGAGTTCAAGGACGGCAAGCGTAAGACCACGCCGAAAAAAGTTTTCCCGGGCTACGTGCTCGTCGAGATGACGATGGACGATCAGTCGTGGTACGTCGTGCGCAACACGCAGGGCGTCACCGGCTTCGTCGGCAGCCCCGGCCCCGGTGAGAAGCCGGTTCCGTTGCAAGAAAAAGAAGTCAAGACGATCCTCAAGCAGATGGGCATCGAAGCTCCGAAGCTCAAGATCGATTTCGCGAAGGGCGACCGCGTCAAGGTGACGTCCGGACCGTTCTTCGACTTCACCGGCATCGTCGACGAGATCCAACCGGAGAAAGAGAAGCTTCGCGCGCTCATCTCGATCTTCGGCCGCGAAACGCCGGTCGAGCTCGAGTTCTTCCAGGTGGAAAAGGTCTAGCTCGAACAAGTTTCTCGTCGGCACGACCCCGGCCGGCGAGATTGCTGAGGGGGAGACGCTTCGTATCTGCGATGCATCGATAAGGAGACATCATGGCTAAAAAAGTTGTGGGCAAGATCGGCCTGCAGATCTCGGCCGGCAAGGCAACGCCTGCGCCGCCGATCGGTCCGGCCCTCGGACCCTACTCGCTCAATATCATGGATTTCTGCAAGCAGTACAACGAACGTACGAGCTCGCAGGCGGGCATGATTATTCCGGTCGAGATCACCGTTTTCGAAGATCGCACCTTTACGTTTGTGACGAAGACGCCGCCGGCGTCGTTCCTGATCA
>JALYSX010000217.1 GCA_030854585.1 Vulcanimicrobiota bacterium | reverse complement strand
GCGCACCGCCCTTGGTCTCGGCGAGGGTGAACTTGTCCCCGTCCTTGCTCGTCTTGGTTCCGAGCGCGTTCGAAAGCTTGCCGAAGAACGACGTGCCGGACGCGGCGACGACGGGCCCGGCCGGGGCGGTCGCGTTGGAGACCGCATTTTGGACGGTGATGGCCGGTTTGCTGCTCCCGCAACCGGCCAAGAACGCGGCGGCGACGGCGGCGATAAGAAGGCGGTTTTTCATGCTGGGGGCTTTCGTCCGGCGCGCCGAACGCGCCTCTCATGGCGAAGATCCTCGATAAGCGGGTTGAGTTTACCGTACGCGGCGTCATCATCGGCGCGATCATCACGTTGGCGTTCACCGCGGCCAACATCTACATCGGCCTGAAGATCGGCCTGACGTTCGCATCCTCGATCCCCGCAGCCGTCATCTCGATGGCCGTGTTGCGTTGGTTCAAGAACTCGACGATCTACGAGAACAACATTGTGCAGACGATCGCATCGGCCGCCGGCACGCTCTCGGCCGTGATCTTCGTCTTGCCGGGCCTCGTCATGGTCGGGTGGTGGACCGGTTTCCCCTACTGGGAATCGTTCGGGGTCTGCGCCATCGGCGGCGTCCTCGGCGTGATGTACACCATCCCGCTACGCAGGGCACTCGTCACCGATTCGGATCTGCCCTATCCCGAGGGCGTCGCGGCAGCCGAGGTGCTGATCGTCGGCTCGAAGGACGCTCGCGCCGCCGAGAACCGGCTCGGCTTGATCACGGTCGCTTGGGGCGCGGTCGCATCCGCGGTCTTTCTAGCGCTTGAGGACATGCGCATATTCGCCGACAACGCGAGCGCCTATTTTCGTGCGGGACTGAGCTCGACGGGCATCACGATCGGACTATCGTTCGCCTTGCTCGGCGCCGGCCACCTGATCGGTCTCGCCGTCGGTATCGCGATCTTCGCCGGACTCTTCCTCTCCTGGGGTGTTCTCGTCCCGATCTTCACGTCGCTCCACCCGATGGTCGGTGATGCCGCTACGGTCGCGGGATCGATCTATAAGAACTACGTGCGCTTTATCGGCGTCGGCACGATCGGCGTTGCGGCGATCTGGACGATCGTGAAGCTCGCCGTTCCGGTCTGGGGTGGTCTGCTCTCGTCGATCGAGTCTTCACGTACGCGCGCTCGGGGGAGCGAGATGGACGTCCCGATCGCGGAGCGCGATCTTCCGATCGGCACCGTCACGATCATCAGTCTCGCCTGTCTCGTTCCGCTCGCGATCCTTCTGGTCGCCTTCCTGATCGGCGGGCCGCTCAATGCGTACATCGTACCGATCGTCGCGATCGCGATCGTGTACGTCGTCGTCGTCGGCTTCGTCATCGCGGCCGTCTGCGGCTATATGGCCGGCCTTATCGGTTCCTCGAACAGCCCGGTCTCCGGCCTCGGCATACTCGCCATTCTTGGCATTTCGCTCGCGCTGTTCGGCTTGGCGAGAAATTCGCCGGTCGCGGCTCAGCAGGCGGCCATCGCGTTCGCGCTCTTCGTCACCGCCGTCGTCCTTTGCGTCGCCACCATCGCGAACGACAATCTTCAGGACCTTAAAACGGGACAACTGATCGGCGCGAATCCCGCGCGCCAGCAGGTCGCGCTGATCGTCGGCACCCTGATCGGCGCCGCCGTCATCCCACCGATCCTTAATATGGTCAACCAGGCCTACGGCTTCGTCGGTTCGCCGATGCACGGCCTCGGCAACGCAGCGCCGCTGAACGCGCCGCAGGCCGCGCTCCTTTCGACGCTCGCGAAGAGCGTGATCGGCGGGGTCGTCCCTTGGACTCTGATCTGGATAGGCGTCGCCATCGGTGTCGTCGCCATTCTTATCGACGAACTGCTCGTGCGCACATCGGGCGGACGGCTGAAGTTCCCGCCGCTTGCGGTCGGGCTAGGCATCTACCTGCCGGCATCGGCGACGTTCCTCGCCTCGGTCGGCGCGATCGCCGGCTATTTCTACAATCGCTGGGCCGCTGGGAAAAGGAATCCCGAAGATACCAAGCGTCTCGGCATTCTTCTAGCATCCGGCCTGATCGTGGGCGAGGGCATTCTCGGTGTGCTCTACTCCGGCCTGATCATCGTCACCAAGAACGGTACGCCGCTCGCGGTCGTCGGCGACTCGTTCCAGCCGATCGCGAACTGGCTCGGCCCGATCGCCTTCGTCGCACTTGCGATCTATCTCTATCGCTGGATCGCAACGAAGTCGCAGACGGCGTAGTTATGGCGAGCGATGACCGCAGCGCGAGAGAAACTCTTCGTCTGGCTGGCGTATGCCGGCATGTGTTTGATCTGGGGCACGACCTGGCTCGCGATTAAGGTCGGGTTGCACGCGCTCGCGCCGCTGACCGGCGTCGGGCTGCGCTTCCTGATCGCCGGTGCGTTTCTCTACGTCCTGGCCTTCGCGCGCGGCGAACTGCGGCCGCTGCGCGAGCTCCCCTGGAAACTGATCCTCGTACTCGCGGCGCTGCTGTTCGGGCTGAACTACATCCTCACGTACACGGCCGAGGTCAAGCTTGATTCGGGCCTGGTCGCGGTGCTCTTCGGCACGCTGCCATTCTTCGCGTTCGCGTTCGCGCATGCGATGCTCGGCGAGAAGATCACGCCGCGCATCTGGATCGGTTCGCTTCTGGCGTTCGGCGGAGTGGTCGTCATCTCGCTGGTCGGCGAAGTGCGCGGCGAACCGCTCTTCGCGCTCGCCGCGATCGGCGCGGCCGCGAGTTCCGCATTCGCCAACGTCTATGCCAAGCGCCACTCGAACCACCGTCCTTTGCTTACGCTACCGCCTGCGATGGTGATCGCCGGTGCGGTCGTTCTCACGATCAGTCTTTTCGCCGAGCATACCGACTGGGCGATCGCGCTTTCCGGTTCGTCGCTCCTCGCGCTGCTCTACCTCGCGATCTTCGGGAGCGGCATCGCGTTCTTCCTGATGATGTGGGTCCTGCAACGTCTGCCCGTCTCGATCGTCGGGCTCTCGTCGCTGGTCTTTCCGGTGATCGCGATCGCGGTCGGCACGCTCTTCGGCGGCGAGCACATCACCGTGCGCGAACTGATCGGCTCGGCGCTGGTGGTTATCGGTCTCTGGCTTGCACTTCGAACGCCGAAAGTGGTGGACGCTACCGTCCCGTAATGACAAGCGCGCAGCCGCGGTAGACGGTGATCAGCGCTCCGCCGTGCCCGATCGGAAAGGTCAGCATCTTGGTCTGCACTTTGCCGCAACCGCTGATCGCGAACGTGTACTCGGTAACGCCGAAGGCGAACTCGAACTCGCGGCGGTCGCCCAGCTTCAAGTATTCGTGTTGGCTGTCGTGGTTCGGGACGGTGACGCGGGCGTTCACACCTTCGCCTTGGGCGTAGACCTCGACCACGAGCGGGGGGGCGGAAATAGCGGCACGCGCCGGCGCGGCCTGACCGCAAGCGAAGATGGCCAGAACCAAGAAGACTCGCAATGCGATGGTCGTCATAAGGGCGCCCTCCGTCGGCGTCGTTCTGCGAGGAGCCGCTCGCTCCCCCGGGCAACGCGGCGAGCGAGCGAAGAGTTCCGGGCGGCCCAACCGAACCCCATCGCCGTGCGAAGAAGACCAGCGTTGGCGATTCAGATCCTGATCGGGCTCGTGCTCGGCGTCCTCGTCGGATGGATCTTCTACGGGAACCCGGCCGTGGCAACGTATCTCCAGCCGGCCGGCGACATCTTCATCAGGCTCATCAAGATGATCGTCGTGCCGATCGTGTTCTCCACGCTGATCGTCGGCGTCGCGAACGCGGGCGACGTGAAGAAGGTCGGGCGTCTCGGAGTCAAGACGCTCCTCTACTTCGAAATCATCACCACGCTCGCGATCTTGTTCGGCGTGCTCGTCGCCAACGTCACCCAACCGGGCGCCGGGCTCGATATGCACACGCTCGGGCACGCGGACATCTCGAAATACGTCGCGACCACGCAGGCCGCGACCTCGCACTCGTTCGTCGAGACGCTCGTGAACGTCGTCCCGACCAACGCCTTCCAAGCGATCGCCAACGGCGACATGCTCGCGGTCATCTTCTTCGCGGTCTTCTTCGGCCTGGGGCTGGCCGCGCTCGGCGAGAAGGCCAAACCGCTCGTCGACGTGTTCCAGGTGGTCTCGACGGCGATGTTCTGGGTGACGAATCAGATCATGAAGGTCGCGCCGATCGGCGTCTTCGCGCTGATCGGGGTCACCGTCAGCAAGTTCGGCATTGCGAGCCTGCTGCCACTCGGAAAGCTCATCTTCGTCGTCTACGGTGCGATGCTGATCTTCGTTATCGTGGTCTTCGGCTTGGTCGCGCACGTGGCCGGCACGAGCTTGCTCGCGATCGTCAAGGCGGTCCGCGCGGAGCTGTTGCTGGCATTCTCGACCGCGAGCAGCGAGACCGTGATCGCGCGCATCATGGAGAAAATGGAAGCGTTCGGCTGCCCGCGCGTCATCACGAGCTTCGTGATCCCGACCGGCTATTCGTTCAATCTCGACGGCAGCACGCTCTATCAATCGATCGCCGCGCTCTTCCTCGCGCAGCTCTACGGCATTCACTTGAGTCTGCTACAGCAACTCACGCTGGTGCTGGTGCTGGCGCTCACGAGCAAAGGCATTGCGGGCGTCCCGGGCGTCAGTCTCGTGGTTCTCCTCGCGACCCTCGGCTCGGTCGGCATCCCGATCGAAGGAGTCGCGTTCATCGCCGGCATCGATCGTCTGCTCGACATGGCGCGCACCGCGGTCAACGTCTGCGGCAACAGTCTAGCCGCCGTCGTCGTCAGCAGATGGGAAGGCCAGTTCGCGCCGCTCGCTTAGAACCTGCTCGCGTTTTCTCATGCAGCCCTTATCGAGTTCGCGACGCGTTGCTTGTACTATTGGCGCATGACGTGGAAAAGTCTTCCCGCAGTTGTGACCCTCGCTCTCGGATTCGCCGCCTGCGGCGGCGGTGGCGGCGGCACACCGGTCCCTCCGGGCCTCGTTCCGAGCCCGCTGCCGACCTCCGTGCCAACACCGACGCCGACGCCGAACGTCCCCGGCGTCGTGCGGTTGGGCGCTTTTGTCGGCGGCGGAACGGACTTCGTCGGGCAGATGGCGGCCCTCGAACAAAGCCTCGTGGCGATCAACCACGACAATCATGCGCTCGCACTGCACTTGCACTTCTACGGAGGGAAGCCCGGCAATCCGGATTTTATCGCGGGCGTGACGACCGATCCGAGCATAGCAGATGACTTCGCGCGCGGCCGTACGCCAGTGGTGACGTGGAAGTGCGCAGACAAACTGAGCACGCTCGCGTCCGGCGCCGACGACGCCGCGTATATCATCCCGGTCGCTCAAGCGCTTAAGGCGCTCCCCGGGACGGTGCGGTTGCGATTCTTTCATGAGTTCGAACTCAATCTCACCGACGGTCTAAATGCGGAAGGCGAGGTGCCGAACGGGCAGTACCAAGACTGCTTCGATGCCTACAATCCCACGCTCACCATCGCGCAGAACGTGCCGGCTGAGTCGGCCGAGTTCATCCAGGCATGGCAGCACATCCATGCCGTCTTCGCGGCCCAAGGCGTCACCAACGTCGCCTGGGTGTGGAATCCCGGTGGCGCGGTATCGGCGGTTGCCAACGACAGCTTGATGAGCTTCTTCCCCGGTGTGAGCGACGTCGATTGGATTGCGGGCGATTTCTACGACAAGCCAATCGGAGTATGCGCCGGATCGGGGTTTGCATCGATCGTCTCGCCGTTCTACACGATGGCGCATACGTCGTATCCGAACATTCCGATCCAGATGACCGAGACCGGCGAGGATCAGTCGCACGGCGGATGTGCGAGCGGTCCGAGCTGGACGCAGGCGCAGTACTTTGCGGATATGCAAGCCGATCTGCCTACGCAGTTTCCACAGGTCAAATCGATCATCTACTTCGATTCGCAGGGCAACGCACCGTACGATTGGATTCTGCAGAGCTCGGGATTGACCGCGTTCGCGGCGATGGCGGCGAATCCGTACTTCACGCTGAGCACCGCCCCAGCTCCGTAGCGGACGACTTCCGTTGCCCTCGAGCGGCACGAATAGCACACGTACAGACGTGTGCCAAGCGACGTGCCCGATCCACCATCTCTGCGGCCGACGATCGGGACGAAGGCATACACGATCATTCCCATCTCGCCTTTGCGCGCGGTTGGTGCATACGTGATGCTCCCCCATACCGCTCGTCGACGACGGGGACGATGCGACTGTCGTTGAAGGACAGGGCATGGAGACGAGCATATGGGAGAGTACGGGTCTGGTGGCCCGCGCGGTCTTCAAAATCGTCGAGGCCGGCGCAATCCGGCTGCTAGGTTCGATTCCTAGCCTCTCCCGCCATTCGCCATGAACGAAAGCTCGGTGCAGTGCCACTGGGAATCCGATGCGCTCTACGATTGTCCGATCTGCGGCGAGACGAACGCGATCGGGATCGACGTCACCGGTTGCACGCATCAGCGCTTGTTGGAAGACTGCCCGGTCTGCTGTCGACCGTTGGTCTTCAGCATCGCCGTCGATCGGGACGGCGATGCTCTCATCGAATCGGTCGAAGCGGAGTAACCGCGATCAGCACTTCCGGGTGAGGTGGTAGCCGCTGCCGACCAGGTGCTTTCCGTCGGCGCTGAGCGTGGTCACGTGGTCGCCGTAGTAGGTGAGCGTCGCGGTCGTTCCGGTGAGATACCAGCTCCCCGAGACGCCGTCGCTGCCGGTGAGGCTGTTGTCCACCGTCATCGTGAACGTCTTGTTATGATCGTTGTCGTCGACCCACGTGCCGACCAGATTAACGGTACTGCAACCCGATGGGAGCGGCGTCGGCGTCGCGAGTGCGACCGTCGGTTTGCCCGAGAACTGGTGCGCGACATCGAGACACAGATCGGATGCGCCGTACAGGCTCCCCGGCTTCTGCACCGCGCAGGTGAACGTGGCGACGTAGCCCTTGTCGAGCGCCGTGCAATGCACGACCGCCGAAGCGGTCCCGGCGATGCCGGCCAGCGGACCCTGCGCGCTCCAGTCGCCGCTTCCATCGTGCAGTTCGGCCGCACCTTGCAGATATGTATTGAGCGCGGCCTTCGCTTTGACGCTGCAGTCCTGAAGCGAGCCGGTCGGGACGACGTAGCGAATACCGGTCGTCAGTTCGACGGCGCCGCGCGCGCCGGTGCCGAGTGCGACGATGCCTGCGGTCAGCAGGAGCGCGAAGATCTGTTTACGACCGATATTCATTGCCACGTGATGACTCCCGGCTGAGTGTCGAACGCCTTTTGGATGCGTCCGCAGAGATCGGTCGCGCTCTCGGCATTCGTCGGCCTTTCGACCGCGCAGGTGAGCGTCACTACGTAACCTTTGTCGACCGGGAAGCAATGCACCGCGGCCGACGACGACGAGTGGCCGTCCGCGTCCGGCGAGCCGAACGCGATCCATTGGCCCGAACCCTGGCCCGCTTCGAACGGCGCCTGCAGCGTACCCGCAAGCGCGGCTTTCGCTTTTGCGCTGCAATCGTCGGCGGAGGCGACCTTGGCCGTACCGCGGGCGCCCGAGACCATATCGATCGCCGCATTCGCGGGCGTTTGAACGACCACGACGGCGATCGCGAGCACGGCGCCGAGTACGCCGGCAGAGAGACGAGGCAATCGGGTCACGAGGCACCTCCTACGGGAATATCAGCTAAGTGGAGCGCGGCGGCCGTGCTCGCACGGACGTCGCGACAGAGATCCGCGTCTTGGGCGATTGAGCGCCCATACGACGGGATGATTTCGACCAGACGCGCCTTCCACTCCGGCAAGCGGTCTTTGAAGACGCGTTCGATCACGTTGAGCATGATCGCGACCGACGTCGATGCACCCGGCGATGCGCCGAGAATCGCGGCGATCGAGCCGTCCGCGGCGGCGATCACCTCGGTGCCGAACTGCAGCTTACCGCCGCGTTTGGCATCCGGCATGATCACTTGCACGCGCTGGCCCGCCACCACCAGGCGCCAGTCTTTCGGGTCGGCGTCGGGGAAGAACTCGCGCAGCTGCGCGAAGCGACTTTCCTTCGATTCGAGGACCTGGCCGACGAGGTACTTCGTCAGATCGAAGTTGTCGCGCCCGACCGCGAGCAAGGGTCCGATATTGTCGGCTTGGACCGAGAGCGGCAGATCGGCATACGAACCGCTCTTGAGGAACTTGCTCGAGAACCCGGCATACGGGCCGAAGAGCAGCGAGCGATTCCCGTCGACGACGCGCGCGTCGAGATGCGGCACCGACATCGGCGGCGCGCCCACCGAGGCTTTGCCGTAGACCTTGGTATCGTGTCGTGCGACGACGCTCGGCTCGTCGCAGCGGAGGAAGAGTCCGCTGACCGGGAAGCCCGCAAAGCCTTTACCTTCAGCGATGCCGGATTTCTGCAAGAGTTTGAGCGCGCCGCCGCCGGCGCCGAGGAGCACGAAGCCGGCCGAGACCGTCTCGGTCGCGCCGGTCTTCACGTTCTTGACGGTGACGTTCCAGCGCGCGCCGTCGCGTTTGAGGTCGGTGACGCGCGTCGAGTACGATGCGTGAAAGCCGTTCTGCTTCTGCAAGTGCGCGATCATGTTGCGCGTGAGCGCGCCGAAGTCGACGTCGGTACCGGTCATCATGCGGGTCGCGGCGATCACGTCGTTCGGATCGCGATCGCGCATCACGAGCGGCATCCACTCGGCGAGCGTCTTCGCGTCGTCCGCGTACTCCATGCCCCGGAAGCAATGGTGCGCGCTCATCGCTGCGAAGCGCGCTTTGAGAAAGGCGACGTCCGCAGCGCCGCGCACGAGACTGATGTGCGGCACGTCGTGGATGAACGATTCGGGTGACGCGATCGCGCCGGTACGGACCAGATG
>JALYSX010000208.1 GCA_030854585.1 Vulcanimicrobiota bacterium | reverse complement strand
GTACTCAAGGGCGTCGCCGAGACCCTGGAAAAGAAATTCCGCGACGTGGTGCGCGCGTTCTATATCGCGGTGACTGGCTCGCCGACCTCGGTGCCGCTCTTCGATGCGATGGAGATCCTTGGGCGCGATATCGTGCGCGAACGCCTGCGCCACGCGCTCGAAGCGATCGGGAAGACGGAGAAGACGGCATGAGCCTTCGGGCAGTGGTCCTGGCCGCCGGAAAAGGCACGCGCATGAAGAGCGCGCGTCCGAAAGTGCTGCACGAGATCTGCGGCCGCCCGATGATCTGGTACGTGCTCCGATCGCTGCGCGACGCCGGCATCGACGAGATCGTGCTGGTCACCAACGACGAACTCGATCCGTACGCGGCCGAGTTCGGGGTGACCAGCGTCATCCAGCGCGAGCAACGCGGCACCGGACACGCGGTCCAGGTCGCGCTCGAAGCGATTGACGTGCGGCCGGACGGACGGATCGTGGTCGCCTACGGCGACATGCCGCTGATTCCCGACGCGACCTTCCGCGCGCTGATCTCCGCGCTCGACGGCTGCTCGCTCGCATTGGTCACGGCGAAGATGGGAAGCGGCTCGAACTTCGGGCGGGTCGTGCGAGACGACGCCGGCGTTCGGCGGATCGTCGAGGCGAAAGACGCAACGCCGAACGAGTTGGCGATTGAAGAAATGAACGCGGGCATCTACGCCTACGACGAAGCGGCACTACGCGATTCGATCGTGCAACTGCGCGACGACAACGCGCAGAAAGAGTATTACCTTACCGATACCGTCGCGCACCTGGCCGATGCCGGCCACCGCGTCGCGCCGATCGAGGCGGACAAGCGCGACGTGCTCGGCGTGAACGATCGCACGGAGCTCGCGCTCGCGCGGATCGGCCTGAACGCGCGAATCTGCGCAGCGCATATGCGCGCGGGCGTGACCATTGTCGACCCGCTGACGACCTACCTCGAGCCGGAGCTGACGATCGGCCGCGACACAGTGATCTATCCGAACACTTCGATCTCACTGCTCAGCGAGATCGGCGAGGAGTGCGTGATCGGTCCGAATACCCGCCTCTCGGCGGCGAAGCTCGGCGACCGCGTGACCGTCCGCGAGAGCGTGATCACGGAGAGCGAGATCGGCAACGACGTGACGGTTGGGCCGTACGCTCACCTCCGCGGCCACGCGCTTCTCGGGAACGAGGTCCGCGTCGGCAATTTCGTCGAGATCAAGAATTCGACCCTGGCCCATGGCGCGAAGGCGAGTCATCTCAGCTATCTCGGCGACGCCACCGTCGGCGAAGAGACCAACGTCGGCGCCGGCACGATCACCGCCAACTACGACGGCGTCACCAAGAACCGTACGACCATCGGGAAGAACGTCCGGATCGGCTCCAACTCCTCGCTGATCGCGCCGGTCACCATCGGCGACGGTGCGATGACCGGTGCCGGAGCGGTCGTCACCAAAGACGTCGCCCCCGGCGCATGCGTCGTCGGCAATCCCGCGAAGCCGCTACCTACGAAGCTTGGCGGAAGATGATATTTGACGCCCGCGGCCGTACGCTGAAGAGGTCAACTTGGAAAAGATATGCGGGATTAACCGTGAGTTTTTCATAGCCTCCCTTGGCCTGCTGCTTGCAGTCTATGGGATCATCCTTGCATCTCGACATGATGCAGAGATGAAGCGCACAGTCAACGAGATGCACAAAGCTGCCGAATCAGTTCCGATGCACGCATCTGCTTCTTTTCCGGAGCATATTCGCGGAGGCGGTGAACGACTCGCTCGGGCACGGCTCCGGTGATGCGGTGATGGTACAGATGGCCGCGTTGCTGCGCTCGCACACCGCCGAAGGCGTCGACGTGACGGCGACGAGTTTGCGCACTCCTGCGCGACACGCCCAAGAGTCTCGGCATTGAACGCGCCGAGGCGTTTCGCCGGACCGTCTGTTCGCACGACTTCGGAATCGGTCGCGGCTTGAACGCGAGCGTCGGGTAGGCGGCCTTTCCGCTCGACGCGGACTCGGCGAGCGCGTTGCTCGAACGCGCCGACGCGGCGATGTATCACAGTAAACGCACAGGTCGCGACCGCGTCTCCTTCCCGATCGCTCCCGACACGTTCGCCGTTCAAGCCGTCTAGAAGCGATTGGGAGCGCGTCCGCGAAGGGACCGCTTATGAAGGCGCTCCACGGCGCGGTGTGCGCCGTCTTCGTTGCGATGTTGCTCTGTGCGTCCGCCTCGCCGGCGCACGCCGCGTTGCAACGCCCGAATGCGACCGACCAGCGCGTGAGCGCGATTCCGCAGTCCACTCTCCTCGACCGGCCCGCCAAGGCGCTCGTCGATCCGGATCGTCAGGCCGCCGCGGCGCGCTTGATCCGTTGGAAGGCGCCGGGCTGGCTCCTGATGGTTCTCGCGCAGATCCTCGCGTTGGCCTACTTCTGGCGCAGCGGCGGTGCGGCCGCGTGGCGCGATCGCTTACGCCAAAGCATCCGGTCGGAGTTTTTCGTCCGTGTTCTCTTCGGCGCATCGCTCGCCGCGATCGCAAGGTTTGCGGCCCTCCTGCCGGACTTCTATCTGTATCGCGTCGAGTGGGTGATGGGACTCTCGGCCGAACTCTCGCGCGCCTGGGTGATCGATTGGGTGCTCGGCTTGCTCGGTGCGATGCTGCTTTCCGGGTTGGTCGCCGGCGCCGTTCTGTGGCTCGCCGATCGTACGCATCAGTGGTACATCTACACGCTCTTCGGTTTCATCGCGATCTCGCTCGCGCTGGCGTGGGGCGGGCCCGCCGTGATCGAGCCGATCTTCAACCACTATGCGCCGATGCAGATGGCCGGCCGCCCGCAGGTCGGTGCGCTGCTCGCGAGCGTCGGGATGGCCGACCTCCCGATCGTCGTCGAAGACCTTTCGCAGCGCGCGCAGACGCAGGGTGCTCGCGCCGACGGCCTGTGGTCGTCGCGCCGGATCGTCGTCGCCGACACGCTGGTCGCCGGATCGACACCGCAAGAGCTAAACTGGATCGTCGCGCTCGAAGTCGCCCACGTCGCGGACGGCGACCTGTTGCGACGCGCATTGCTCCAAGCATTGATCCTGATCTTGGGCGCAGGGCTCGGCGTCTTCGCCGCCGATCGCATCGGCTTCCGGCGGGACGACGATCCGGTCTCGCGCCTGGCCCTGGTCGGGGCGATCTTCGGCTGCGCATTTTTCCTCGCCGTGCCGGCGTACAATGTCGGCATGCGCGCGATGGAGGCGCAGGCCGACGTCAGCGCCGCGAAGCTGACGCGTGATCCGAGCGCCGGCATCCGCGCACTAGTGCGCACGGCGGACGAAAATCTCGAAGAGGTCGAGCCGGGGTCGTTCGCGACGCTCTACTTCGGACGAGCGCCCGCTATCGCAGAGCGCGTCTCCGCTCTCAACGGAAAGATCTGACTCGCGGAGTCGGGCTGTTACAAACGGAGCGTCGGCGGTGCTATGAGAGCGTATGACGGTTCTTGCCGCTCTCGCCGGTGCTGACGCGATGACGTTCGAAGAGCTCTTTCGACTCGAATATAGTCGCGTAGCAAACGTCGCGCTTCGGATTCTCGGCGATCGCGCCGCGGCCGAAGATGTGGCCCAAGAGGCATTCGTGTCGTTCGCGCGGCGTGGCGATGGGGTCGGCGAGAACAGTCGCGGCTGGCTCTGCACCGCCGCGGTGCACGGAGCCCTCAACGAGCTTCGGACGCGACGTCGTCGGGATCGGCGAGAGGAGCGGGTGGTCCGACTCGTCGAGCGTTCGTCCGCGCCGGATCCGTTCGAAGCGGTCGCGCGAGAAGAAGCTCGCGAGTTCGTGCGAGCGGTGATGAAGCGTCTGCCGGAACGGACTGCCGCATTGCTCGCGTTGCGGTACGCCGGATTGCCCTATCGCGAGATCGCGATAGCGCTTCGCCTGGATGAAGCGCAGATCGGCACCCTGTTGAACCG
>JALYSX010000207.1 GCA_030854585.1 Vulcanimicrobiota bacterium | reverse complement strand
AAGATCCCGATCCGCGTCAAAGCGGTGCGCAACGATAATGTCGAACATCAGGGCAAGCGTTGGAACCGGTACATGGTCTCGTTCCAGGGCGTCTCGGCCGACGACTGGGATGCGATCGTCCGCTACGTCAACGACGTGCCCGAGCCGCAGGACCGGCGCAAGATGCAGCACGCCGAGATGGCTGAACAGACCGACGACGCGTACCGGCTACTGCCGATGGCGATCCAGAACAAGATCATCAATACGCTGGTGCGTTCGGGGAAGCTCGAAGAGCCGAAGCCGGGGCAGACGCCGCTGCTCAAACTGTTCTACGGCGGCCTCGTGAAGCAGGCCGGGAAGGCGCCCGCGCACCGGTTCAACGTGCACAGTCGCATCGTCAAGGACGGCGAAGTGTTCGCCTACGATTCGCGCTTTTTGGTAGACGATGCAGGTGGCGTTACCACGATGTAACCCCGCCCGCGCGCGGACCTAGTCGCTCGTCTTGAAGATCGTCACTCGGCGGTTGGGTTCTAACCCGGTGGAGCGGGATTGGACTCGGTATTTCTCGGCGAGTTGGTGCTGGAGGCGGCGCAGGTATGAGCTCTGCGATGAAAGTTCGATGTTCTGGCCGGTCAGCATGACTTGATAGATCGCTTCCTCGGCTTCGCGTAGTGCGAGTTCTTCGCCGTCGATCGATCCAAGGTTGAAGACGTCGCGCAGCGCTTGTTGGATCTGCGTGGTGGTGTTGGTCTTGATCGAATAGATCGGGACGTTGTCCGAGGCGATCTGTTTTAGTTTGGGTTGTTGCTTGCGCTCCAAGGTCTTGAGCGTCAGCACTACGTCTGCGTCGTCCCAGGTCCGTGAGATAGATGCGTTTAGCCGCAGGTTGTGGATCGCGCGCTCGATCTTGTTGCGCGAGACGCCGTACGGGAAGATCGAGAGCGGATGGTCGTGCTCCTCGGCTTCGTGCGGATCGGCGTAGTCGCCGACCAGCGGCGGCATGGATTCGGGGTCGGCCTCTTGGACGATGTCGACGTCGCCGCTCGCAGTGCGCTGGCGCACCTCGGGCTGCGGTTGATAGCCGCGTAGCAGGGCGTCGACGACCTCGCCGACGTTCTTGTGGATCGCCAGCCGACCCCGGTCGACGATCTCGACGACCACGTCGAAGGTCGGCGGTGCCTTACGCTCAAGCACGGTCTTGCGAGTGCCGCGCCTGCGGGCTTCTTCGTCCGAGAGGGTGACCGCCTGGATCCCGCCGACCAGGTCGGAGAGGGTCGGGTTCATCAAGAGATTCTCGAGGGTCTGGCCGTGGGCGGTGCCGATCAGGGTGACGCCGCGCTCGGCGATGGTGCGCGCGGCTGCCGCTTCCATCTCGGTCCCGATCTCGTCGATCACGATGACCTCGGGCATGTGGTTCTCGACCGCTTCGATCATGGTGCCGTGCTGAGCGGCCGGATCGGGGACTTGCATCCGTCGGGACATGCCGATGCCCGGATGCGGGATGTCGGAGTCGCCGGCGATCTCGTTCGACGTGTCCACGATCACGACGCGCTTGCGCGTTTCGGAGAGAATGCGCGCGCATTCGCGCAACATAGTCGTCTTGCCGACGCCCGGTCGCCCGAGCAAGCAGATCGACTGACCACTGCGCAGCACGTCGACGATGATGTCGATGGTGCCGTAGACGGCGCGCCCGACGCGACACGTCAAGCCGATGATCTTACCGGTGCGATTGCGGATCGCACTGACGCGATGCAACGTCTGCTCGATGCCGGCGCGGTTGTCCGGACCGAACGTCGAGATGCGCGAGGAGACGTGCGAGATATCCTCATGCGATACCGGGACGTCCGAGAGATAGACGAAGTCGTTCTCGAACCGCGCTTCGGGCGGACGACCCAAATCCAAAACGACCTCGATGATCGATTCGAAGTTGGGGAGCCGTACGAGTGCTTGCCGGATCGGCAGAGGGAAGATATCGAGGAGCTGGGAGAGTTCCCAACTCGGAGAAATGGATTCGGCTTTGACCGCCAACACTGACCCTCTCTTCCCTAGAGTCGTTTGGTCGGACTTATCCACAGCCTATCCACCGCCCTGCCAGGTGGGGCATAAGAGTTTTCAACGCAGAATCTCAGCGAGGATCGTCTCGGGAGATGGGAAGCTCGGCGGCGCCATACCCACGACTGTACCCGTTTCCGCATCGGATCGAGTATCAGGACGAAGCGATGCCCGCCGGCGAGCCAGACGACCACGCTCGTGCGTTCGACGCGTACGACGAGATCGGTCTTGGATACGACCTCAACGACGGCATCGGACAAAACGCGCGCAAAGCTGTTTCGCGTCTTGTCGTCGAGGAGATCCCACGTGTCCCGCTTGAGGAGTGCAACATCGGGAATTCGGGTGTCGCTACCCCTCATGCGCACCGCACCCTGGGAACCAGACGCCACGTATCCGAGTTCGTCCGCCCATCGAAGGAGGATCGCGCCACAACGCAACTCGCACGTCGAGTCGATGAGTCCGGCCGGTGGAGACATCACGAACTCGAGAAGCGCTTCGTCGCCGTGCATCCGTCCCACCGACGATGCACGTGTGAAAGAGCTACGGGTTGGCCAACTAACCTTTGACGACGCGGACGAACTTGAGTTGATCGTCGTAGGGGCCTTGGATGCGGACACCGGCTTTGATCTCGAGTTTGAGATACTCGATGATCTCGGGCGTGAGCTCTTCTCCCGGCGAGATGACCGGAATGCCGGGCGGATAGGGCGAGAGCGTCTCGGCGCAGATGCGGCCCGCGCTTGCGCTGAAGTCGACGAACTCGGTATCGGCCAGGAACGCATCGCGCGGCAGCATGCGCATCGGCGGGATCGCTGGCATCTCGTACGACGTCTTGAGACGATGTTCGAGAATGCCCGAGGGCGCGAACTGGTCGAACTTGCGATCGTCGCGCGCCATCTCTTCGAAGGCGAAGATGAACTTCTCCATCGCTTCGCGCGTCGTGCCGATCGTGAAGAGCGCGACCACGTTGAAGAGATCGGCGAGTTCGACCTGGATGTTGTAGCGCTTGCGCAGTAGTTCCGAGGCCTCGTAGCCGGTGTAACCG
>JALYSX010000159.1 GCA_030854585.1 Vulcanimicrobiota bacterium | reverse complement strand
CGAGTCGCGCTGGCCTTGATCTCGCTGGTGGCGCTGCTCGCGCCGACCGCAGCGCTCTCGGCCGCCTCGCCGACGATCGTTTCCGTCGACGTGACCGGAAACGTTCACGTGCCGACGGACAAGATTCTCGCGATCCTCGAAGCCAAACCCGGCGTCCCGTACAATCCGAAACTCGTGACGGACGATCTCGCGCGCCTGAACGCCCTCGGCTACTTCGCCGACGTCGCCGCACCGCTCGTGCGTCAACGCCCGAACGGCATCGCCGTCACCTATCGCGTCGTCGAGAATCCGGTCATCACGAAGATCCTGTTCAATGGCGACAAGCACGTCCCGGCGGATACGCTGCTCGCGCTGATGGATACCGCCGTCGGTCAGGTCTTCAATACGAACACGTTCAAACAAGACGTGCTTAAGATCAACTCGTATTACGGAACCATCGGGTTCGAGGGTCTGCCGTCGCACGTCAAGGATCTCAACCTGGATCCGGCGACCGGTGCGCTCACCTTGCAGATCCAAGAGGGCTATACGATCGGGAAGATCTCGATCGGCGGCGACCCGCTGCTGCCGCCGAGCGTCATCCTGCCGGTGCTGACGATCAAGCCGGGCGACACGTTCTCGACGGACGACCAACAGCGCGACTTCGACGCGTTGAAGAAGCTCTACGACAAGTTCGACATCCAGATCGGCAACTTCGAAGGCGGCATCGATCCGACCACGATCGACAACAAGACCGGCACGGCCGACGTCAAGTACAACATCTACGTGATGAGGGTCGCGGTCGTCCAGATCACCGGCAACACCAAGACCAAAGACGAAGTCATCCGTCGCGAGCTACGCTTGCGTCCGGGCATGGTCGTCTCGCAGACCGCCCTGCATCGCGACTACGATCGTCTCAACAACACGCAGTTCTTCTCGAAGGTCGACCTCCAACCGAAGGCCGGCCCGGATCCGAAGCATCCCGAACTGGTCACCTTGGATTGGGTGGTCAGCGAACAGAAGACCGCATCTGCGCAGATCGGCTTCGGCTACTCCGGCGGCATCAGCGGCCAAGGCCTCTACGGCACGCTCGGCTATCAGGACAACAACTTGCACGGAACCGGCAACTCGGTCTCGGTGCAGATCCAAAAGGGCTCGCGCCAGTATCAGAGCCAGGCCCAAGTGACGATTCCGTACTGGGGCAAGACCGCCGCGTCGCAGAAGTTCAGTTTCAGCGGCACGCTCTTCGCGACCGGTACGACCTACTATTATCCGGTCTACCTGGTCAGTTCGACCGGGACGATTCCGACCGCGCCGATCGTGGGCGGCACCCCCGCACCGGTTCCAGTGACGCTCTATCAGACCAGCCCGACCCAGTCGCCGATCGGCATCACCTCGACCAGTTCCGCGAAGTCGGCCGGTCTGACGGTGAACGTCGGACGTCGCCTGAACGACTACACGACGCTCTTCGTCGGTGGAAGCGGTCAGAACATCACCAACAACACGGTCGTTCCCGCGCCGTACTACTTCCAAGGTGGACAGCCGAACGTGATCGTCGGCCCGACCCCGAGCCCGCTCGGCGGTTCGGCCGGTTCGGTCGCTGCGAACGGGTCGTTCGGGATCAGCGCGAGCTCGATCGCCAACGTCAACACGGGTCTGCCGTACCGCCTCGTCTACGCCACGCTCGGTGCCCAGGTGAACACGCTCGACGATTACTACAATCCGAGCCGCGGCGTCAAAGCCTCGATCAACGAGATCATCTCTGCGCCGGCGTTCGGTTCGTCGTTCCGCTATACGCAGACGTCGCTCGACCTCGCGAAGTTCTTCCCGGTGAAGAAGACCGCTGGCACGCTCGGGATCCACGGCTCGCTGCAGATGACGACCGGTGCGATTCCGCCGAACTCGCTCTACACGTTCTCGGATCAGCAGCTACGCGGCTTCGATACCGTCTTCTACGGCACGGATGCGGCCCTCGGTCAGATCGAGTTCCGTCAGCCGGTCACGCCGGACCGCAAACTCGTGGCGGCGATCTTCGTCGACCAGCTCGCCTATCGCATCCGCGGCGCCGTACCGCTGACCGATCCGTACACCAATCGCATCATCGGCTATCCGGGCAACTGGACGTTCCGCGGCGATTACGGATTCGGCATCCGCTTCGACGTCCCGCAGCTCGGGCTGCACACGGTGCGCATCGATATCGCTAAGGGCAACGGGAAGACGCACACCAGCTTCGGCATTGGCCAGTCATTCTAACCAGCAAGACTAAGGACAACATGAAGATCCGTTTTATCTCGTTTCTCGCCGCCGCCCTGATGCTCGGCGGCGCCGTAGCGCCGGCCGCGATCGCTGCGGACCTCGGCGACGTCGGGTTCGTGGATCAGGCCGCGATCGCATCGCTCCCCGCGTTCCGGCAGGCGAACGGCCAGCTCGCGGCCTACAAGGCGCAGCTCGACGGCCAGTTCAACGCCGCCATGAAATCCGCCAAGACGGATGCGGATCGCCAGCGCATCACGCTCTCGTTTCAGGACAGGTTCTCGAGCAAGCAACGCGAGGTCATCGGCCCGCTCTTCACGCGCGCGCAGATCGCGATCGCGAAGGTCTGTTCGTCGGACAACCTGACCGTCATCGTCGACAAGCGCATCGTCATCTTCGGCGGTCGCGACGTGACCAAGGAAGTGATCGATCTGCTGCAGTCGTCGCAGGCGCTCGCCCCGCCGTCCTCGAGCCCCGCACCGTCGGTCATCGGCTTCGTCGATCAGACCTCGCTCGACAGCCTGCCGAAGGTGAAAGACGCGAACGACCAGTTCGCCAAGTTCGCGACCGATCAACGGAGCGCGTTCCAGTCCAAGCTCGCATCGGCTCGCACCGATGCCGATAAGCAGGCCGTCGGCAAGGAATACAACAAGGTGCTCTCCGACAAACAAGACCTGCTCCTCAAACCGCTCGTCGATCAGACCAAGTCCGTGACCGCCGAGGTGGCCAAGAAGAAGGATCTTCTGCTCGTCATCGACCGTGCGGACGTGATCTTCGGCGGTACGGACATCACCAAAGATGTCCAGGATGCGCTCAGCAAGTAA
>JALYSX010000150.1 GCA_030854585.1 Vulcanimicrobiota bacterium | reverse complement strand
GCCGGTTGATGCGATGACGGTCGAACTCTTCGGCAACGGCGACGAGCGCGTGCGCGAAGCGCTCAAGGTGCGATTTCGCGTCTTCGTCGACGAACAGAACGTCCCGCGCGAGATCGAGCTGGACGAGCACGACGAGCCGGCCGATCGAACTGCCGTCCACGCGCTGGTGCGCGACGGCGAGCGAGCTGTGGCGGCGGGGCGCTTCTACGAACGGAATCGCTCGACCGTGCAGATCGGGCGGATGGCGGTCGTCGACGCAGCGCGCGGGCACGGCATCGGGCGGCTGATGCTCGACGCGTTGCTGGTCGAGGCGGCGAAGCGCGGATACGTGCGTGCTCGGCTCTCCGCGCAGACGCACGCGTTGGAGTTCTATCGCAAGGCCGGCTTCGCGGAGTTCGGCGAGGACTATGATGACGCGGGCATTCCGCATCGCGACATGGAGCGACCGCTCTAGCCTGGAACCCGCATCGTCCCCTCGCCGATCAGGACGGCGTTGCCGCCGATCTCGATCGAGGTGAGTGCGCCGCTGCGGGTATGCAGGCGACCGTGGATCACAGAACGGCGTCCCATCGCGACGCCCTGCTCGCTGACGAACTCGAGACCGTCGACGAGCGGAAGCGATCCGGCTTCGATCAAGTAGGCGCCGAGGGGCCCGGTCGCGCTCCCGGTCGCCGGATCTTCGGCGATTCCGGACATCGGCGCGAGCATCCGCGAATACGCGCCCGTCTCGGTCGGCGTGAAGACGAAGACGCCGTTGACCGCGTCGAAATCGATGATGGAACGTAGGGCGGTCTCGTCGAGTCCGACCCGATCGACGCTGGCGCGATTGCGTAGCGCGACGAAGAGGAACGGACTTCCGGCCGCGATCACGCACGGTTCGAAATCTGCATGCAGCGCGCCGGCATCGAGGCCGACGCCGCGGGCGACGGCATCGCGATCGAGCGGGCCGCCGAACGTGATGGGCGGCGTCTGCAACCACGCCTTGGTACCGTCCGGCGTACGTTCGATCCGGATCGGCACGTCGCCGATACGTTCGCGGAGCACGAAGGAAGCCGTACCCGACGGTAGCCAGCAGAGCACGTCCACGAGCGCGATCGAGGTACCGACCGTTGGATGACCCGCGAACATCATCTCGCGCGCGGGCGTGAATATCCGCAGGCTCGCGACGGCCTCACCTTCGGTGCGCGTCAGGAAGACCGTCTCGCTCAGATTGAGTTCGCGCGCGATGCGCTGCATCGCGTCGTCGCCCAGGCCGTCGCCGTCCGGAAAGATCGCGAGCGGATTGCCCGCGAACCGCTCGGTGGTGAAGACATCGAACAAGAGATAGGGACGTTCGTTCATAGGTTACTCCGCCGCAGTCGCAGCGGCTGCGGCGGCGGCTCGGACGTCGCGCGGTGGCCGCATGAAGAACACGAACGGCGTGCAGATCACGAAGATGATCGCGGTCAAGCGGAAGAGGTAGTCGTAGGCGATGGTGATCGCCTGTTGGCTGACGAGACCCGTCAGCACCGCTATCGAGTAGCCGTGCGCGTTGGTGACGCCCGACGCGAGTTCGGTGTAGGCGACCGCGCCTTGGTGCGTGAGGAGCGTCGTGAGGATGGCGATTCCGAACGATCCGCCGAGTTGACGGAGCAGTACGGAGACACCGGTCGCGCCCGCGAGCTCCGCGATCGGCACGGCGCCGAGCGTCACGGTCGAGAGCGGCACGAACATGAACCCGAGCGCAAGCCCCTGAAATGCCCGCGGAAAGAAGAAGTTCCAGTAGCCGGACTGCGAGGTGAGATAGCCCATGTCCCAGGTGGACCACGCGAAGAGCAACATCCCGAAAGCGACGAGGATGCGCGCATCGACGCGCCCGATCAAGCGCCCGACGATCAGCATCGAAACCGCGGTCGCAAGCGCACCCGGGAGCAGGGCGACGCCGGTATCGTAGGCCGTATCGCCGAGGATGGTCTGGAGGAAGAGCGGCAGGATGAGAGCCGTTCCGAACAGACCGAAACCCATCACGACGCCCATGATGTTGCCGATGGTGAACGTCCGGAACCGGAACACGCGAATGTCCACGAGCGGATACTTATCGCGCAACGTCTTCCAGACGAACCAGACCAGCGTGACGATCGAGAGCACCGTCAGCAAGACGATGGTCGATGACGAGAACCAGTCGTCGTGCTCGCCACGTTCGAGTACGTACTGGAGCGATGAGAGGCCGGCCGTCAGCAACCCGAGCCCGAGCCAGTCCACGCTGCCCTTGACCTTTGCGATGAAGTGCGGGTTCGGGATGTAGAGCATCGTCATGATGATCGCGACGATGCCGATCGGGATGTTGATGTAGAAGATCAGCGGCCAGTTGGCGTTGTCGACGATGTATCCGCCGAGGACCGGGCCGACGGCCGGACCGACCATCGCGCCCAGGCCGAAGATCGCCATCGCTTGGCCGCGCCGTTCGGGTGGATACGTCTCGAACAGGATCGCTTGCGCGGTCGGCTGGAGTGCGCCACCGCCGAATCCTTGGATCACGCGATACGCGACCAATTGCCAGATCGAGGTCGCCGTGCCGCACAGGATCGACGCGAGAGTGAAGAGTACGAGCGACGCGGCGTAGAAATTCTTGCGACCGAAGTACGCGGTCAGCCAGCCGTTCAGCGGCATGACGATCACGCTTGCCAGGATGTAGCCGGTGACGACCCAGGAGACTTCGTCGACCGATGCGCCGAGGTTGCCGCCGATGTTCGGGATCGCGACGTTGACGATGGTCGAATCGATGATCGCCATGATCATGCCGAGCATGACGGTGATCGTGATCAGTGCGACGGGTTGCCCCGTGGCGTGCGCGCTGTAGCGCGGGCCGCCGGTCGCCACCGCGGTGTTCGATGCCATCGTCGCTCGGTCCAACCGTCCTTTCGAGGCTCTGGTTTCAATGCGTCGGGCAGCGCCGCCTCGGGCGACCTGGTACGCTGGTTGGCTGCCCGAGCGCCCCAGGCCGGGCTTCTCGACCGCTTCCCAAGTCGTTGATGCGGAAGCGAAGACATGATAGGGTAGCCGAGTTATGGCCCATCCACACCCCTATTCCGAGGCGAACGCCGCCCTGTTCCTTTCAACCGCCCCGGTGTTGGCGGTCGTCGGCCTCTTTGTCGGGGAGCGCGTCGAGGCGTTTCGGCGCCGCGCCCGCCCGCCCGAGGAGCCCGGGGCGGCCCTGGTGCCCGGCCTCACCCCGGCGATCGGCCTCGAGTAGCACCCCGTCCTTGACGCCTGCCCGGGGACGGGGGTATACTGTCCCCCTATGCCCCGCGGCTGGTAAGCCACTTGCGTAGAGGCGACATCCTCCAAGGCCAGGACGGAGTCGCCTTTTTGGCGTGCCACCAACCCCGGGCGCAAATTGCGCGCGCATCCTTATAATATAGAGCGAGAGAAAGCAAAGAATGGCGAAAACGACGGCTCCGAAGTCCCACGCGAAGAGCTCCGCGGGCACGAAGGGCAAGTCGAAACGTATGGACGCGCCTGTCGGCAACGGCAATGCGTCGCAAGCTACGTTCCCGATGTCCGCTGGTGCGTTCACGATCGAGACGCCTCCGGACCCTGGTTCCAAGCGCAAACGGCATTCGTTTGCGAAGATCGCGGACGTCCTCGAGATTCCCAACCTGATCGAGTTGCAACGTGCATCGTTCGATTGGTTCAAGAATGACGGCCTGGGCGAGGCGTTCGCCTCGATCAGCCCGATCAAGGACTTCACCGGTAACCTGATCCTCGAGTTCGGCGAGCATTCGCTCGGCGAACCCAAGTACACGATCGAGGAGTGCCGCGAACGCGACATGACGTACAGCGCTCCGCTGCGCGTCCGCGTCCGCCTTATCACCGCCGAGTCCGGTGAGATCAAGGGCATCCCCGATCAAGAGATCTTCATGGGCGACTTCCCGCTCATGACGGAGAAGGGCACCTTCATGATCAACGGCGCCGAGCGCGTGATCGTGAGCCAGTTGGTGCGTTCGCCCGGGGTGTATTACAGCCTGGATGCGGACACCAACAACCGCCCGACCTACAACACGACGATCATCCCGAATCGCGGCGCTTGGATCGAGTTCGAGACCGACAACGGTACGAAGAACGACGAGACCGAGGGCACGATCGGCGTCCGCATCGACAAGAACCGCAAGATCTACGTCTCGACGTTCATCCGCGCGCTCTCGCGCCCCGATCA
>JALYSX010000148.1 GCA_030854585.1 Vulcanimicrobiota bacterium | reverse complement strand
CTCTTGTTCCGGTACCGCAAACGGCACGCCGAAGGGCGGTTGCGTTGCGGGCGGCCCCGGGTCGGGCATCGGCGGGACATCGGGTGGCGTCGGCGCGCCGAACGGAAGCCCCGGCACGAAGGCCGGCGGCGGCTCGATCGGAATACCGAAGGATGGAGGCACGGCGGCAGCCGTCGGTGCGAACTGCGCCGGCGCGGGTTCGACCGCGGGTGGCGCGTCGACGGGCGGGAACTCGTAGCCGGCTTCGCGCGTGACCGGCTTCTCGTAGGCCGTCGGCGGCGCGGACGGCGTCGCTACGGCGAGCTCCGGCGCGGGTTGCGACGGTGCTTTTTGTGGACCGATCGCTTCGGCAGCGCCACGCTTCGAGAACGCGGGCTCGGGCAGTTCGCCGACGGTTGCGCCGACCAGCACGTAGCGCGCCTGCGGCAAGAGCATCGAACCCGGGCGCTTGGCGATCGCGCGGAGCTCTTCGAGATACTGAGGGGGCGCCTCTTCGACTTCCATCGTATCGAGCAAGAGCGCGATCGTATCCGCGAGGTATTCGCGCGGTGGCACTTTCGAGAAGGCGAAGACGTGTTGCGATACGTCGGCCTTGACGGCCTGGAGCAGTTTCTTCCAGTACTCCATCGGCTGATAGTACTCGAACTGTCCGAGCTCGCGCTTGGCCTGCGAATAGAGCAACGCGATCCGTCTGCCGAGTGGGTCGGTCGGCGGCGAGGGATCGACGATCGCGACGCGTTTGGCGACCCGCGCAAGTTCGCTCACGATCTGGGCGTGAAGAATGGATCGGTCTCGTGCAGGTAGTGGATCGAAACGGCGACGTCAAACGTGTTCTCTTTGGCGGGTATGACGGAGGTGCTACCCCGGACGAGCGTGGCGGCCAGGTTGCCGAAGCGCTTGATAGCCTCTTCGCGATGCTCGATCACGCTCACGGTCGCCCCGGCCTTGATCGCGCGACGCACCCACATCGCCTCCGGGCCGTAGCCGCAGACCAATACATCGCTCCCACGTTCTATGCAGAGCGCCTCCCAGGTCAGCGTCTCCAGATACTGGGACTCGCGTCCGAACTCGTCGGCGGTATAGGACATCGCGGCGGTCGTGCGTTCGTCTCGCTCACCTTCACAGTATCGGCCGCAAGGCCGGGGAACGCAATCCCGTTCGGAAGCCGTTCGAATGTTCCGGCCGGATCGGGTAGATCGCGCCCGAGAATGCGGGTTTCACCGAGCGCACGAGCGGCCAGGTGCGCGATCAGGTCCAACTCGGGTCGCGAACGCGCGAGCAGGTCGCCTGCGATCGTGGTCCCGCGGAGCGGCGCGATGCGAGCGGTGAGATCGGCGACGGGCGACCCGCAGACACTGCGTTCGTTTTCGCGCGTCACCGGTGCCCCCATCGCGGCGAGCACATCGAGGAGTCCGGTGCGTAACGGATTCACCCCGACGCTTTCGAACCGGACGCTCTCACCCGGCGTAGTCGTCGCGTCGACCAGCAGCGTCGCCGCTTCGTGAAAGTCCCGAGGAATCGCGATCGTCCGTGCGCCCGTCGCATCGAGGTACGAGAGGAGTCGCTCGGCGCCGTCGTCGTAGCTCTTATCGCCGCGGACAGTGACCGCGATGCCGGCCGCCCGCGCGGCGAGGGTCAGAGCGGCGCTCGTCCTCCGGCTCGGATTCACGAGTAGAAAGGTGCGCGTCTGCGGTTCCCGTGTGCCGCGCACGACGATCGGTAGTCCGCCGTTCGTCGTCTCGACGCTCGCCCCGAACGCGCGCAGTTGGGCGGCCGTCGGCTCGAAGGTCTCGCGGGTTGTGCCGGTGAGGGTTGCAGATGTCTCGGAGCCGGCACAGAGCCCGAGGACGAGTTCGACGACCTCCGCTGCGTCACCACAGTCGATCTCGCCGTGGAGCGA
Organism: Vulcanimicrobiota bacterium; assembly: GCA_030854585.1. Lineage (GTDB taxonomy): Bacteria > Vulcanimicrobiota > Vulcanimicrobiia > Vulcanimicrobiales > Vulcanimicrobiaceae > JALYSX01. The sequence goes on along the minus strand of JALYSX010000148.1, from coordinate 716 downwards.
GCAAAGTGCGTTCCGCATCGCCCTCACGCTGCTCGCGCTGCTCGCCCCTGTGATGTCGATATCACCACCCATGAGGAAGCGAACTGCGAGCGCATGGAGCGACAGCTCTCGATCACCTGAGAGGGCTTGAAGAACCGTGTTGTCGCGCATCGACGTGCTCCGTCGCTTGGTAGGGAAGGTGGGACTCGAACCCACATGAGTTGCCTCGACCGCTTTTGAGGCGGTTGCGTCTGCCATTCCGCCACTTCCCCAGGACGACTAACGCGGGTTCGCGGGAGCGGGCGTCGGTCCTTGTAGTGTGAAGCGGATGGTGGCCGTGGTGTTGGCGGGATAGCTGACGCGCAGGAGGCGGTAGCCCGGCTTGTGCTCGATAGCCGCCGTCACGCCGGGATCTTGATCGAAGAGGACCTGCAGCAGGTTGGCGTTTTCACTGATCGCGGAGATCGAGACGGCTGGTGCCGATGCCCGTAAGGTAACGACCAGCTCGCGGGAGTTCGCGGCGAGCGCATAGGTCTTTTCGAAGTGGACTGGGACAGGTCCGAGATCGGGTGCATCGTACGTGCAGCGCAGCGCCGCGACGTCGGCGTTCGTCGACGGTACGCAGGCATAGGAACGGTTGAACGTTCCGGTCTCGATCGGATGCGTGTACTTGGCGATGTAGTCTCGAGGCGAGGGCGTCGGCGGCGCTTGGACGTCGTCGCGCAGAGCCCCGATCG
>JALYSX010000088.1 GCA_030854585.1 Vulcanimicrobiota bacterium | reverse complement strand
GCGCAGCTCGTCCGCAAAGGCATCGACCGCGACGCCGCCTCGCACGCGGTCGGCACCGGCGATCGCGACGAAACCACCCGCTGCGGCGCCGCCCTGGGCAAACTCCTCCGCACCAAACCCGAGACGAGCTACCCGAGCGCCGCCCGCGCATTGGAGCGACTCGGCTTTCCAACATCGCTCATCTATCGCCAACTCCGCGAACACGCAGCCGTCCACGGACCGTTAGCCGGTATCGAGCTCGAGTAGAGCGTGCCCGGTGTCGCCCTGAGGAGCGAAGCGTCTCGGAGGGCCGCTCCGCCGACGCGGCTAACCCGAGCGCAGTGAAGACGGCGGCATGGCCACTGGCTTGGCGGATTCTCTTTCGATTCGTATTCTGCTATGTCGCGCTCTTCGCGGTTCATACCGTTGACGGCATCGTCGATCTTCTGGCTTACGATATCGGAATCGGTTTCGGAATAACGGCGCTCCCCGAATCGATGCTGCATGCGCTGATTCCGTGGATCGGCGCGAACGTGCTGCATCTCGGGACCCCGATCACCATCTTCACCAACGGCAGCGGCGACACGACGTTCGATTGGGTCCTCGTTGCCACGAATCTCGCAATCGCTGCAGTCGCGGCGATCGTGTGGTCGATGCTCGACCGGCACCGCCTCGAATACGAACGTCTCTGGACGTGGCTCCAATACGGCGCACGAATGCTCTTGGCGGCGGAGTTGCTGTCGTACGGTCTTGATAAGGTGATCCCGTTGCAGTTCGGCATCCTCACGCCGTCGCGCGCAATCATGCCGTTCGGCTTCGAGAACCGGATGGGCGTTCTTTGGGACTTCATGGCGGCTTCGCCGGTTTACACCGTGTTCGCCGGCGCCGCCGAGACGCTGGGTGGAATATTGCTGCTCTTCCCACGTCTGGCGACGCTCGGTGCGCTCGTGGCCTTCGGCTGCATGGTGAACGTGTTCGTGCTCAACATCGCGTACGACGTTCCGGTGAAGATATTCTCGCTCCATCTCGCCCTGCTCGCAGTGCTCGTTCTCGTTCCTGCTCTCCCACGGCTGGCGGACCTGCTCGTGCGTGCGCGCCCCGCCGATGCGTTGGTTGTAAAGCCGTTGATCGACGGCGGGCGGCGCGACGCGCTGCTGATGTACGCAACCCTTGTAGCTTTCGCATTCTTCACGACCTTCACGATCGTGGGCGGACTGCGCGGTCTCGCGGGGCGAAGCAGCTACGCCGATCCGACGGCACCGCTCTACGGAATGTGGCGCGTCGAGTCGTTCGAACCACGCCATGCTGCGCCGGACTCCGTTCCGGATGACAAGCGCTGGCAATGGCTGGCCATTGACTCGACGGCGTACGGTGCGATTGTCTACGCGGACGGCGTTCAGCAACCCGTATCCCTCGCATACGACCCTGCGACGCGCGTCCTTGCGCTCTACCGGAGTCGCGAAGGCGCGTCCGAGGCCAGGTTCACGGTGACGCCCACGCGTGGCGGAGACTCGATCCTCGACGGCGATCTAGGAGGCGATCCCATCCGCATACGAATCGTCCGCGTCCCGATCTCGCTAATGGAGCAAGGGATCCATCTCGTCAAGGAGCACGCATACTAGGCTGACCCGAAGGTCGGACGCCCGACTGCTTTCGCGCCGAATGCCGAGCGCAGCGCCCGCGTCGATATCCTGGTCCCGCATCCGATGTCGGCAATCGTCAGGAGAACGGCGTTTCGATCGCACAGGTTTGCGAGAACTCTGCCAGTAGCGCCGCTGGGTAGCTTGGGCGGTAGTGTTCGTACGTTCCGGCGAGGGGGTCGAAGAGCATCATCTCGGGGTAGTCCTCCGTTGCGTTCCTCGACTCCGCTGCGCGGAGTTTATCCTGAGTCGGATCGAAGGGCTCGGAATGACAAAGTGTATCGCCGTAAACCTCTCGTGGTGATGCCCTGGCCGAATCGTCCCATATGCGCGCAGTCGGGGCACTAGCAGAGGCGTGTCTGCTCCGACTGTGCTGCTTGCCGAAGACGATATCGCGATCCGGGACCTGTTGCTCCACCATCTCGATCGCGAGGGCTTTCGCGTCGTCGCCGTAGCGGATGGGCTGGCCGCGCTCCGGGCGGCGCGGGCGGTCGCCTCGCTTGCGATCCTCGACGTAGGCCTGCCCGGAATGGACGGGTTCGAGGTCGCCCGGACATTGCGCCGCGAGGGACACGATCTGCCGATCATGATGCTGACCGCGCGCAGCGATGAGGTCGACCGGGTGGTCGGCTTCGAACTCGGTGCGGACGACTACGTCGTCAAGCCGTTCTCGCCGCACGAGGTGGTCGCGCGCGTCAAGGCGATTCTGCGGCGTATCGGTCGCGGGACGGCCGAGCCGATGGCCCTGCTACAGTTCGATCGAATGGAAGTCGACGAGTCCGCGCGCGAAGTCCGCGTCGACGGCACTCCGGTGCGGCTCAAACCGCGCGAGTTCGCCTTGCTCCTGGAACTCGCACGCAATCCCGGCGTCGCGCTCTCGCGCGACCGACTGCTCGAGCGCGTCTGGGGTTACGGATTCATCGGCGATCCACGCACGGTAGACGTGCACGGGCATCGGCTCCGGCTCAAGCTCGAAACCGCGGCTACCTCGAGACGCTCCAAGACGACGGGCTGGACGAACTGACCCAAGCGCGCTTTCTCGAGACCGCGCGCCGCGAAGCGCTCCGGCTCGGGCGCTTGGTCGACGGGATGCCCGACTTCTCGATGCTCGATCTCTCGGGCGAGTTCGCGCCGGCATCCTGTGACCTCGCGGGACTGGTCGCCACGGCGTGCGATGCCCTCGCGCCGCAAGCGCGGCAGCGCGGCATCGCGTTCGTTCGGCCGCGCACGACCTCGGTCCGGGTCGGCCTTGGCGCCGACTCGTGCACCCAAGCCCTGCCGAACGTCCTCGATAACGCCGTCAAGTACGGGAAAGAAGGCGGCCGCATCCGGATCGCCTGGAGCGTGCGCCTGCCGTACGCCTGCATCCGCGTCGACGACGACGGCCCGGGCCTCGGTTGCGCGCGTCGGCCCGGGCGCGGGATCGGACTGACCATCGTGCGGACAATTGTCGAACGCGCCGGCGGCGACGTCCGGGCCGCACGCTCTCCGCTGGGCGGCGCGCGCTTCGAGCTACGCCTGCCCGTGAGGGCGGATTCGGCAACGCTCGTGTCGTAGATACAGGTCCGTGACCATGTCGCGGATCAAGTTCGCACATCCCACCGAGGCCGACCTCGCTCGGCTTCTGGACTTCTATCGGATCCGATGGGAGTACGAGCCGAGGCGCTTTCCGATCGCTTGGAGCGATCGAGGTGCGCCGATCGAATACTTCACACCTGATTTTTACCTTCCCGAGTACGATACCTATATAGAGATGACGGTCGTGAAGCCGAAGCTCCAAACGCGCAAGAATCGTAAGATGCGGCTCTTGCGCGAAGCGCATCCTGAGGTCGACGTGAAGCTTTTTAATCGACGCGATGTCGAACGGTTGTTCTCCCGGATGGAGCGGGCCTCGTGATCGGCGAGGTCCTCTTCGACGAGGCCGCCATCGCGGCGCGGGTCGCCGAGCTCGGTAGCGAGATTTCGCGCGACTATCAGGGTAAGACCCCGATGGTCATCGGCGTCTTGAGCGCGGCCGC